>JBFWIY010000145.1:0-6834 GCA_050255855.1 Desulfovibrionaceae bacterium | reverse complement strand
ACCTGGAGACGGCCCGGGCCCTGGGCGTGAACCTGCCCATGGAGGTCATGGTCCTGGCCGACACGCTGGTGGTGCATTCCAGCAGCCTGTCCGACCTGCGCAGCTGGTACCGGGACTAGGCGGGCTTCCCGAGCAGGACCTCGGGCCGGAGGACCAGGACCTCCGGCGTCATCTCCGCCGTCATTTCCGTGGTCATTTCTCCCGGCCCCGGCCCCACGGCCAGGCGGCAGACATGTCCCGGCCCCACCTCCGGGGCCAGCAGCCGCCAGCGCACCCCGCCCAACTCCACCTCGGCCCCCCGGGCGTCCAGCCCGGCCGGGTCCGCCATGAACCCCCGGCCGTCGGCCTTGAGCAGGGCCTCCTTGGCGGTCCAAACGTCCAGCAGGGCTTGGTCCGGGTCGGGCGCGGCGCGGATGGCCTCCCACTCCCCGGGGGTGAAGGCGGCGCGCAGCTCGCGCGGGTCGGCCGCGCCCCGGGGCTCGGCGTCCACCCCCACCCGCACCCCCAGGCCCAGGGCGCACAGCACCAGCCCGGCGCAGTGGCTGATGTTGAAGTCCGCCGGGCACCCGGCCAGGGCCGGGCGGCCGTCCGGGCCGCGCGTCCAGGCGTTCAGGGCGGCGAAGGCGGGCAACCCCAGGCGGACGAGCCCGGCGCGCAGCAGCAGGCGGCCCAGCACGCGGGCCTGGCGGTCCACGGCGCGGCGCAGGGCCAGCACCTCCGGGCCCATGCCCGGCGGCAGCCGGACCAGGGCGCGCTCCAGGCGGCCCGGGGGCCAGGGGTCCGTGTTGGCCGTGGCGAGCAGGATCACCCGACCGGGCATCGGCAGTCGTCCAGCAGGCAGCGGGCCACGGCCTCGGCCTCGCGCAGGGGGAAGAAATGGCCGCCGGGAAAGGCCCGCCGGTCCAGGGGGCGGGTGGTCAGGGCCTGCCAGCCCTCCAGGTCCGCCGCGCCGAGGGGGTCGTCCCGGCCGGTGAGCAGGCTGAAGGGCAGGTCCAGCACCGGCAGGTCCGCGGGCCGGTAGGCGGCCACGGCCCGGAAGTCGGCGCGCAGGATGGGCTCGAAGACGGTCATCAGTTCCGGGTAGGCCAGGAAGCCCTTGGGCAGGCCGTCGTAGCGGTCCACGGCGCGCCAGAACGCGGCGCTGTCGGGCTCCAGGAGGGCGGCGGGCAGCCGGGCCCGGCCCGGGGCGGAGCAGGCCGCCAGGAACAGGCGCACCGGCCCGGGCAGGCCCTCGCGCCGGGCCAGCACGGCCAGGCGGTGGGCCACCAGCCCGCCCATGCTGTGGCCGAACAGGGCCCAGGGCCCGGCCTGGGCGGCCGCGCGCGCCCGGACCAGGGCGTCCGCGGCCAGGGCCTCGATGCGGTCCAGCAGGGGTTCGCGGATGCGCGGGCCGTGGCCGGGCGGGTCCAGGGCCAGGACCCGGACCGCGCCCTCCAGGCGGCGGACCAGGGGGGCCAGACCGGCGGCCCCGCCCCCGGCGAAGGGGAGCGCCACGAGGGTCAGGGCCGGGGCTCCGCCCGCGTCCCGTCCCGGGGCGTTCACGCCGTGGGGTCCTTGGAGGCCGGGGCGGAGACGATGACCAGCAGCAGCCCCAGCAGCGGGGTCAGCAGCAGGCTGGCGAAGAGGTAGCCCCAGAACCCCAGCCTGCGCCGCCGGCCCGCGAAGGCCACCAGCAGGCTGAGCGCGAGCAGCGCCAGAAAGATGGGGATGGTCATGGCTGTGCTTCCTTGGTTTCGGATTCGGGCAGCCAGTCCGGCGGGAGGTTCTCCCGGAGGGCCTGGTCCAGGGCCTCGATCATGTCCGTCAGGGACTCGAAGCGGTTGGTGAGGCCCTGGGTGTCCACGCCGGGCAGGACCGGGGAGGTGTCGGGCCGGGCCGGGGCCGCGAGGCCGCCCTTGGTGTTGTCCGTCACGCCGCCGTCGGGGTTGAGGAGCAGGGGCAGGCCGTCCTTGCCGCCCACGATGACCAGCTTGGCGTTGGGGGAGGCGGCCAGGTCGCGGGTGGCCTGGATGCCCTCGTAGCGCAGGAAGCCCTCGGTCATGCCCGGGTTGACGATGTTCTGGGACTGCCGGATGCCTTCGGCCTCGACGTAGCGCTGCTTGAACACCTCCACGCTCTTGAGCAGCACGTACTTGTAGCGCAGGTAGTCCTGCTCGGCGGCGAACTTGAGGTCGATGGCCTTGTTCACCTGGGCGGGCAGGTCGATGCGGTGGATCACCAGGTTGTCGATGACCACGGGCTTGCGGGCCATCTGCTCCACGGCCTGGACCATGATCTCGTCCTGGAGCTTGAGGGGGGCGCTGGTGTAGAGGTCCTCGGGCCAGTAGTTGCCCACGGTGTTGCGCACGGCCGAGGCGATGATGGGCAGCACCACCTGGGTCTGGTAGTTCGGGCCGATGCTCTGGTGCAGCTCGGGCAGGCGGTCGTACACGGGGTAGTGGAAGGCCGAGAGCTTGAGGGTGACGCGCAGGCCGCCCCGGCTCAGGGCCTGGATGTCCAGGGTGTCCTCCTGCAGGCGGGTGTCGTAGACGTACATGGTGTCCCACGGGAAGAGGAAGTGCAGGCCTTCGCCGTAGACCTTGTCCGTGACGGTGCCGCCGAAGAGGCGGGAGTAGAGCACCCCGGCCTGGCCGGACCCGATGGTGACGGTGCACAGGGGCCACAGCAGCAGCACCAGGAGCGCCAGGGTCAGGGTCCAGGCCGTGAGCCCGACGAGGTGGGCGTCGAGCCAGGCGAGCCAGGGATTCCGGTGCGTTTCGGTCTCGGTGCGGGTCATGTCATTGCCTCAGAATGTTGTCCGTGCCGCGCCAGTAGTAGTCCAGGGCGGCGTCGATGCATTGGCGCTCCAGCGTGATGCAGTCCTCGGGGCTGCGGGTGCCGCCGATGCACATGCTGTAGACCATGGGGCAGAACTGCACCCGCTCGATGAACAGGCCCAGCTCGGGCATGGCCTGCACGTGGGCCCGGGCGTTGCGGATGATGCCGTCCACATAGGCGAGGTTGCAGAGCCGCGAGCGGTCCATGGGGGATTCGGCCGCGTCGTAGCAGTCGAGCCGGTCGCGGATGATCCGGGTGAAGCCCTCCGCGCCCATGCGCGAGGGTTTCACCTCCAGGGCGCGGTTGTACAGGGACAAGGCGCGGTCGATGTTGGAGAACTCGTCCGTGGGCTCGATGGTGGTCTGGCCGTGGAAGAGCATGAGCCCGGCCGTCAGGCCCAGGACTGCCAGGCCCAGGAGCAGATAGCGCAGGGCGCGCCGCATCATGACCGCCCTCCGCCGGGACCGGGGGCCGCCCCGGGCTCGAAGCAGCCGTAGCGCATGGTCAGCACCCGGTCCGCCACGTGGAAGTAGCGGTCGTCGTGGGAGATGGCCAGGACGGTCTTGCCCAGGGCCTTGAGCTCGGGCAGGAAGGAATTATAAAAGAAATCGCGGAACTGGAAGTCGAAATCCGCGGCCACCTCGTCGAAGAGCAGCACCTGGCGGTCTTCCATGACGGCGGCCAGCAGGGCCAGGCGTTTGCGCTGGCCCGAGGAGAGCTGGGTGGTGGAGAAGCGCCGCCCGTCCATGCTCACCTTGTCCCCCAGGCGCAGGTGGTCCAGGAGCATGGCCAGGCGCTGCTGGTCCGGTTCGGCCAGGCCGTACAGGGCGTCGAAGAGGTAGAAGTCGGTGAAGACCACGGAGAACAGGGCGCGGTAGTTGTCCAGGCCCACGTCCCACAGGGGGCGGCCGTTGAGTTCGATGGCCCCGGTGGTGAGCGGGCAGAGCCCGGCCAGCACGCGCATGAAGGTGCTCTTGCCCGAGCCGTTGCCGCCGGTGAGCATGACCAGCTCGCCCCGGCGCAGGGTGAAGTCGTCGATGGTCACCTGGAAGGGCCGCTGGACCGCGGGCGCGTCGTACACGAAGGTGGCCTTGCGGATGTCGATGCGCTCCAGCTCCGGGGCCGCGGGGGGCCCGGCCGGGGCGGGTTCGCGCTTCTCGTCCAGGAAGGCCTCGAACCGGATGAGGGCGGCGAGCATCATCTGGGCCTTGGAGGCCAGGGGGATGAAGAGCACGAAGCCCATGAGCGGGCTCAGGGAGAAGAGGGTCACGGCGATGAGCTTGATGATCTGCTCGGTGTCCGCCCCGGTCCAGGCGGGCAGGAGGAAGAGCACCGCGCCCACCGGGAAGAAGGCGAAGGTGGTGAAGAAGGCCGTGCCGCGGATGTTGACGTGCTCCACCCGGCGCTTGGCCTCCATGGTGGCCAGGCCCAGGGGGCGGATGGTGCTTTCGTAGAGGTCGTCGCTCTTGGCCCGGTTCATCTTCAGTTCGGTGAAGCCGTCCAGCAGCCCGCGCAGGCTGGCCAGGAAGCGCTGCTCCTCGGCCTGGGCCGCCTCGTGCAGCACGATGGTGCGCTGCTGCATGCGCACGAAGACCAGCCCGCAGGCCATCATGATGGCCAGGATGAGCAGCAGCCCGGTGGGGGAGATGACCGCGGCGTAGCCCAGGGCGCAGAGCATCATGGCCGCCCCGGACATGAAGGACACCAGGAACCGGGCCGACTCCACCACGATGTCCTTGTTGCCCATGAGGGCGGAGTAGACCTCGCTGCGCTCCATGCGCATGAAGTTGGCGTAGTCGGCCTGGCGCAGCTTGTCGGAGATGCGCAGCTGCATGTCGGAGACGGCCTCGAAGGCCACGCTGGTGCAGGCGGCCATGGCCAGGCGGAAGGTCCAGTAGTAGCCCGCCACGCAGACGGCGAAGAACAGCAGGGAGTAGAAGGAGACCTTGCCCTGATGGGCGAAGTCGTCCAGGGCCAGGCCGATGACCGCGATGGTCAGGCCCTGGAGCAGGCCCGAGCCCACCCCGGCCAGCAGGATGCGCCGCCGCAGGGCTCCGGCGTGGGCGCTGATGAATCGAAAGAATTCCAGAACGGGCACGGGGAACTCCACGGGGCGGCGCCACGGTGACGATCAGGTCCGGCCTGAGGCGCGTCGAAGCGCCGGACCGGGCCGCGGGGCCCGGAGGGTGGCCCGGGAGCGGGGCCTCCGCCCGCCGGGCGCACCGGCGGCGGGTCGGCCGGGGGCCGACGCGCGCGCCGGGTGCCGGGAGGGGCTAGGCCGAGGGCTGCTCGGCCGTCTCGGCCGCGGCGGCGGGCTCGGCCGCTTCCTTCTTGCGCAGCTTGGCCACGTAGTCCTTGCCCTTCTGGTAGCTGGACTTGAAGCCTTCGCGCATCTTCTCGGTGTCCACGTCCAGGAGGTTGCCTCCGGAGGCGAAGTGCTTGGCGAAGATCCGGCCGATGGCGTAGGTGCACGCGCCGCCGGTGAGGCTCATGCTCACGGCGCTGGTGCTCAGTCCGATGAAGGGGATGAACTTGGCCAGGCTGGCCAGGGCCGGGGCCGCGGCCACGGGCACCACGCTGCCCAGCAGGGAGCCGATGATGGTCTTGGCCAGGTCGGCCCGGTAGGGCACGCCGTACTTCTTGGCCAGGGCGTGGACCAGCTCCATCTGGAGGGCGACGAGCCCGGCCAGGTCCACCAGGGGCACCGGGGCCAGGCCCAGGCCGACGGCCCAGTAGACCCGCTTGCGGATGAGGCTGTCCACCTCGCAGGGGTTGACGGCGGGCTCGCTGGCGACGATCTCGGGCGACACGACCTCGGCCGCCTCGTTCTCGTTCTTCACATCGGATTTCTTGGTCGCACTCATGATGGGAAACCCCCTTTGACGACGGCGGCGGGCGGTTTCGGTCCCCCGTTTCGTCGCCGCGGTCGGGCCGCGAAAGGCCCGGCCTGGTTAGTTACGGCCTACGGTTTGCGCTACAACCATTTTGGCGCTCCGTCAATTTCCATAGCAGAAATGCCTCGTGTCTCCGCACCTCCTTGCCGCTCCCGGCCGGGTCACAGGTCCCGGGCCACCCCGGCCAGCAGCCCGAAAAGGTCCATGATGGCGGTCTCGTTGTTGCAGCTGGCGGCCAGGGCCAGCCCGCGCTCCGGCAGCCACACGAACCAGGAGGCGAACCCGGGGAAGCTGCCGCTCTTGCACAGCATGGGCGTGTCGGCGTGGTCCAGGCGGACCACCTCGAAGCCCGGGGAGTAGTCCAGCTCGAAGTAGGGCCCGTCGGGCGTCAGGGGGAAGCCCAGGCGTCCTTCGGTGATGGCCGGGTCGTCCCGGCGCATGGCGTCCAGGGCGGCGGGCCGCAGCAGGTGGCCCAGGCGCGCCAGCTTCACGAACTCGCCCGGCCGCGAGATCAGCCCCCCGCTGGCCCAGGGCGGCACCAGGCTGGCCAGGATCGGGGGCGCCAGCTCCTGGGTGGCCGCGTCGTCCCCGGGCTCGCCGTTGCGGCGGTAGCCCTGGGCCCGGCCGGGAAAGATGCTCCGGTCGTCGCCCAGCCGGGTGTCGACCAGGCCCAGGGGCGTCACGGCGCGGCGCTGGAGGAGTTCGGCGTAGGGCGTGCCGGTGGCCTGCTCCAGCACCAGCCCGAGGACCAGGTAGTTGGTGTTGGAATACCCGAAGCGGCTGCCCGGGGCGAAGCTCATGGGCAGCTTCAGGGCCATGTCCAGCAGCGGCCGCGGCGCGTAGGGCACGGCCATGTTCTTCTGGAACGTCTTGCTCGACAGGAAGTCGGCCAGGCCCGAGGCGTGCTCCAGGAGCTGGCGCAGGGTGATGGCCTGCACCTTGGGATCCGTGATCCCGGACAGGCGGCGGCCCAGGAGGTCGTCCAGCCCGAGCTTGTCCTCCTGCACCAGCTCCATGACCAGGGCCGCGGTGAAGACCTTGGTGAGGGAGCCGATGCAGAACACGGTCTGCGGGGTCACGGGGGCGTTCAGCTCCACGCTGGCCAGCCCGGCGGTCCAGACCT
>JBFWIY010000144.1:0-6834 GCA_050255855.1 Desulfovibrionaceae bacterium | reverse complement strand
TGCGCCTCCACCAGGACGGACAGGCGCTCCATGGCCCTGGTGTTGCAGGTGATGACGGACACCAAATCCTTGGCCAACAGCTCGTAGCGCTGCACCAGGATCACGTTGTCGCGGTAATACTGGTCGGTCTGGGCCTGGTCCGCGCCCAGCTCCCGTAAAATGTCCTGCGTGTCCTTCCGGTACGCCTCCAGCAGCTCCCTGTTCTCGCACCGCACGGCCGCTGCCTGCCGGTCGGCCGCCCGCTGGCTCAGGTGGTTCAGGCTGAGCATGGTGGCGAGCACGATGGCCGGGCCGGAGAGCATCACCAGCACCACGCCGGACGGCCCCAGCCGTTGCAGCACCCCGGCCACGGTCTCCAGGGCGTCGATCAGCCGCAGGATCTGGTCCACGTCGGGCGTCATCGGTCCTCCCGCCAACTCTCGACCAGGTCGATGAGCCGGTTGAGCTGCTCGGCGATGCCCGCGCAGCGCTCCCCGTTGGCGGCCGTGTTGGCCAGCAGGTCCGCCTCGGTCACTGTTCCCGCCCCGGCCACGAGTCCGGCGTCAGCGGGATCGGCGGCGCCGGACGCTCCAGCAGGGCGCTCGGCACCGGCGGCGGCTCGCACCTCGTCGGCTCCGGCGGGGGCGGAACGGTTCGCGCGGTTGAACAGGCGGACAAAAGCAGGGCTGAAGCGATGGCCAGCAGCAGTGTGCGCATACTCGGAAATCTCCCGTTTCAGTGCGTCGGTTTCGGCGGCGTGGGCCCGGCGGACCCGGGCCAGCTCGGCGGCCAGCCGGTCTCCGCGCTCGGCGCGGGCCTGATAGCGGGACCGGGCCTCGCGCTCGGCGGCGGCCGCCACGGCCCAACGGTCGGCCAGCTCCACGGCGTGGTCGGCCCGAACCTGGGTCAGCTCGGCCCGGCCCAGGGCCTCGGCCTTGTCGTACCCGGCCGAGTAGCCGCGCCAGGCGGCCAGGGCCGCCAGGACCCCGGCCAGCAGCACGGCCGCCAGGGCCAGGGCGATCCATTTGCCTTTCCCGGACAGGGCGGTGAGCAGGGTGGAGGCGATCACGACCGCACCCCCGGCCCCCAGCCCGCCGCCTCGTAGCGGGGTTGCAGTTCGGTCAGGATGCGCTCGGGATACCCCCGGTTCTCGCGCCAGGCGGCCGCGCTCCGGCCCGCGTTCACGGCCGCCACGTTCTCCCGCCAGCGCCCGGGGTCGAAGCCCACGCGCGCGGCCAGACGCTGGTCGCGGCGCACCCAGCCGAGCCCGCCGTTGTAAGCGGAGAGCACGAAGCACCAGCGATCTAAACTCGTGTCCCCGGCCACCCGGGCCAGCAGCCAGTAGTCGTAGGCGATCATGGCGCGCAGGGCCCAGGCCGGATTCCACACGTCCGGCGCGCCCAGGTCGGGCCGCACCCCGCCGAACCAGGTCGCCGTGTCGGGCATGAACTGCGCCAGCCCGCCCGCGCCAGCGCCGGACCGGGCCCGCGCGTCCCAGCGGCTCTCCTGGTGCGCCTGCGCCGCGAACAGCGCCACGGGGGCGCTCAGCCCGCCCTCGTACCGGGTGGCCCGGATCAGCTCGGATCGGTAGGCCAGAGCGGCGCGGGGAATCCCGGCCGCGTCGGCCGGGCCCGGCAGCAGGGCCAGCAGAACCACGGCCACGGCCATGACCAGGGCCAGGGCGACGCGGAAGGCCACGCGGTTGTCGCGCTCCCGAGGCGTCACAGTCCCACCGCCACGGCCAGGGCCCCGCCCACCACCAGCGCCACCTGGCGCAGCTGGGCCAGGGCGGCGACCCAAAGGTACCCCTCGCACACCGGGTAGTCGGGCTCCCCGTCCGCGCCGTCGCCCCCGTCGGTGCGCCAGTCGCGCTCCAGGTAGCCGTCCGGCTGCGAGTAGGGGAACAGCAGCCGGTCCAGCCAGTACCCGGACAGGCCGCCGAACAGCAGCAGTCCGCCCTTGAACGCCAGCACCGGCCCCTGCTCCGGGGCCGCCAGCGCCACCACCGCGACCAGGGCCAGCCCGGCCGCCATCAGCAGGTCCAGCCGCCGCCGCTCCCACCAGGTCCGGTCCTCGTTCCACCTGTCGCGTCCCATGTCCCGTCCTCCCGCTGCTCGCCGGGGGCCCGGCCGGAGCCCTCCGGCCGGATTCCCCGTCGCCCTTCACGCGCCCGTTGAACTGGTTTTGAACTAGTTCAACCCTCTCGCCCCTAACCCTCGCCCGTCCGGGCGTCCGAAACGCCCATGCGGGCGATTTGCGGGGTCAGTATAAAAAAGCGCATGGCGTCCCGCCGGACACCATGCGCACCATGCAAGGAAAACGTGGGAGGGGATCAATCGCCCTGGACGCGCTCCATCTCGGCCAGGACGGATTCGGCGGTCACCCGCCACGGCGGCCTGGCGTGCTTCACCAGCGCCCCCATGTCCGCCAGGTAGTAGACTTGGCGCACGGACACGGCCAGGCAGTAGGCCGCCTCGTCGGCGCGCAGCAGGGCCTTGCGCTCCACCATCTGCAAGGGGGTCAGGGCGTAGGCCAGCCCCGCGTCGTCCTGGACCGGCGCCGGGTCCACCGGCAGCACGGCCTGGAAGCCCGCCGTCCCCTGGGGCGTGCAGCGCTTGGCGCAGCCCATGCAGTGCAGGATGGGCCAGCGGCACATCCAGTACGGCTCCTTGCGGCCGTCGCAGCCCAGGGTCTCGTAGACCGCGGGGGCCACCGCCCCGTCATAGGGCCGGAACCCGGCCCCCCAGAGCTTGGCCACCTCACGCAGCAGCGTGGCGTTCATGCTTCCTCCCGGTCCGGATGGTCCAGACACTTGTCCAGGCGGATCACCAGGTGTCCGCGCCGGTCCGACTCCACCAGATAGCGCCCGGTGGCCACGCCGGAGCGATGCACGCCGCTGGAGTAGACCACCCCCCGCCCGTCCCGGGGGCGGGCCACGTGATGAATATGCCGCCCCTCGGCGGGAATGAACCGCAACACCACGCATCCGTCCTCCAGGTAGACCTCCACGTCGTCCTGGAACGGGAACCGCGCGGCGGCGGCCATGGCGCTCCGGTTGAACACGATGCAATCCGGGCGGATCGTGGCCGTGGCGACCCCGGCGAAATGGCGGCGGCGCAGCGGGGCGACGAGTTGGAAACGATCCCCGTCCAGCTCAAGCGAAGGCTCGGAGGCGAACTGGACGTGCCCCGTCTCCAGGGCGGGCAGGCGCACCAGCAGGCAACGCCCCCCATCGTCGGATTCGCACGGGTGCCACCCGTACACGGCCTCCGGCTGGCCGCGCAGGGCGTAGCAGCTGATCCCGGGGTTGTATCTCGACCGGACGGTGACGGCGTAGGAACACGGGCCGGGGTCCGCCCGGAACCGGAGCATCATGGCCCGGGCGGAAAGCAGCAGGTCGGCGAACAGGTTGCCCACCACCCGGAAGTCTTGCCGGGCCGCAGAATTGAGATAGAGCCCCCCGTCCGGCGCGATCCGCACCTCCGGGTCCTCCATGACGGGCCGACCGTTCCGGATCATCCGCGACATACGCCCTCCATCGCCGCCAGCGCCGCCCGGGCCGCCCGGGCCTGGGCCCGGAACAATTCGTCGCAGCGGCCGCAGGCCCTCGTCACCAAGCACCGGCCGCAGGCCACGGTCTTGATGGCGTGGAACATGGCCTCCTCCCTCCGCACCTGGTCGTCCGGTCCGTCCAGCGCCCGCCGGATGCGGTCGGCCTGGCGCTCCCTGTCCCCGGGGTAGGTCCCGGCCAGGACCATGTAGACCGTGCTGCGGTTGAGCCGCCCGGCCATGGCCCGGCAGAACCGGTGCACGGTCCCGAAACGGCCCTCGATGTCGCGGCGCAGGGCCGCCAGGTCCGCCGGGCTCAAGCCTGGGCCGGGGCGCACGCGCAGCGGCGTTCCAGGTCCACGATCAACCGCCGCAGGTCCTTCCGGTCAGTAAGCCAGCGCAGCGCGTCCACCCCGAATTCCCGGCGCACCCGGGTGTCCAGGCTGGTCATGTCGTAGCCCAGGCTCCGCCACAAGGCGGCCACCTTGCGCTGCATGGGCGCGCTCGGCCCGTCCGGGATCTCGTAGAAGTCGCTGCGCCGCCCGGCCGCCCGGGCCTGGTAGCCCGGCTTCTTGCGCGGGTGGCCCTTGCTCTCGAACACCGCGCCCAGCCCGGCCAGGTGGTCCACCAGCCGGATCAGCTCCGCGTCGGTCAGGTCGGCCGAGGAGGCCACGCCGAACAGCTCGGCCAGAAGCCCGCGCCAGGCGCCGCCATCGAGGCCGAGCTGCTTGCGTCCGATATGCACCTTGCCCAGCAGGGCCTTCCTGGTCGCGCTCACGCTTCGTGTCGCCATTCTCATCTCTCCTGCAAATTTACCGGCTGGCCCAGGGCTGCATCCGCTCGCGCCGGGCCGTGCGCTCCCACCGCCGCCGCTCCTGACCGGCCCGACGGGCCGCCCGCTTGGGCGAGTACCGGGCCGGGGTCGGGTTCGGCCGCATGACCGTCACCACCACGCCCGCCACGGACAGGATCACCTGGTAGCCGCACAGCTCGTGGTGGTAGGTTCCCGGCTCGGTCCCGGGCTCCACCCGCCCCGACCGCAGCACCGCGGCCACCGTGGGCGGCAGCACCTCCCGCGCCTCCATGCGCAGCCGCGCGTGCAGGCTGATCCGCTCATGCATGGGGTCGTCCTCCGGGCTCACCGCCATAGGCGATCAACATGGTGAGGGAGAAAACGGCCAAAGTTACGCGATCGTCAGCCTGAACCATGATGAACATGGCCATGCAATCCAGGGCTAGGGAGACCCACTCCGGATTTCCACTGGAGCGGACGCACCCGGCGAGTTGCGCCATCAGAAAGGCCCAGGTCCGCGCCTGCCAGGGCACCATGGCCACGGGAAGTCCCATGCGCAGGCCCCAGACATAGAAGCCCAGGAAAGCCAGGGAGACGACGGTTTGGCTCACCGCTCGGCCTCCGCCAGATACCGCGCGCCCTGCCCGGTGCGGATCCACTCGGGGTTGACCCAGTGCCTGCGCAGGATGGTGAGCAGCCAGGAGTCGGGAATGGAATTGCGCCGCCTGGCGTCGGAGATGGAGGACTGCCGCACGCCCAGGGCCTCGGCCACCTGCACCTGGGTCCGGGTGCCCAACACCGAGTGGATCCTGGCCATGGCGGCCTCGTAGTCATCGCCCTCGGGGGCGGGCCAGGTGAGCGCCACCCACTCGGCAAAGGTCACGTCCCCCTCGGGCCACTCTCCCTTGGCCATCTGGCCGCGCTTGAGCGCCTCATAGACCTCCGGCGCGTAGGGCTCGTCCACGTTGATGAGAAAGTACCGACGTCCGGGCTTCATCTGCTTCTGCATAAGGGCCTCCGTTATTCTATAGTTCCCGAATCTGCTGCCGCAGCATCTTGGTCCTGGCCATGGCCTCGACCTTCCCGCCCCAGGCGAGGTCCAGGCTGCGGATGACGTTGAGCACGTCGGCGCATTCCTCAATGACGTGCGCCTTGCCCATTTCGACGCCATCCTGCGCGTTCAGGCCCGTGTAGAGGAGCAGCGCGTCGCTGAGTTCGCCGACTTCCTCCACGAGCTTGCCGAGCTGCCCGGCCTCCCCATGGATCTTCAGCACCTGTCGATACGGACAACGCATAACGGTTATCCTCATTGGGTGTACTTGTTCTCGAAACTGGCCACGTCCGGGACAAACACCAGCTCCACCTCGCCCACCGGGCCGTTGCGCTGCTTCCCGATGATGAGAGTGGCGGTGTTGTCCTCCGCATCCTCGCTCACGGCCTCGCCGCGTTTGGCCTTCAGACGCCTGTAGTAGGCCTCGCGATACAGAAACACGATGACGTCGGCGTCCTGTTCGATGGCCCCGGACTCGCGCAGGTCCGAAAGCATGGGCTTGGGCGGGTTGCGGTCCTCCACCCGACGGTTGAGCTGGGAGAGCGCGATGACCGGGACGCTCAGCTCCTTGGCCAGGGCCTTGAGGCTGCGGGAAATGTCGGAGATCTCCTGCTCGCGCGAGTCCGGGTTGCGGCTGGAGCGCATGAGCTGGAGGTAATCCACGATGACCAGGCCAAGGCCGTGCTGGCTCTTGAGCCTCCGGCACCGGGCGCGCAGCTCCAGGGTGGCGAGCGACGGGGTGTCGTCGATAAAGAGCGGGGCCTGCATCAGGGCGTCGGCCCCGTCATGGATGAGCGGCCACTCGGAATCCGACAGGTAGCCGGTGCGCAGGTGCTGGAGCGGCACCCGGGAGCGCGTGGAAAGCAGGCGCGTCATGAGCTGCTCCTTGCTCATCTCCAGGGAGAACACGGCCGTGGGGGTCGGGGTGGTGCGATTGCCCGCGGCGTTGAGGGCCAGGTTCAGGGCGAACGCCGTCTTGCCCATGGAGGGCCGCCCGGCCACGATGATGAGGTCGGACTTTTGCAGCCCCGCGGTCATCCGGTCGAACTCGGCGTAGCGCGTTTCAATGCCGGTCAGCTGGCTCTTGCGCGCGAATCGCGCCTCCACCTCGTCCACCACCTGGTGGATGAGTTCCTGGCTCGACACGATGGGCGAGGCCTGGCGGGAGTCGGTGATGGCGAAGATGCCCCGCTCCGCGCCATCCAGCAGCTCCTCGACGTCGCCGCGGTCGTAGCACCTGGCGATGATGCCCGAGGCGGTCTCGATGAGCCCGCGCCGGACCGCGTGTTCGCGCACGATGTGGGCGTGACGCGCGGCGTTGGCCGCGCTCACCACGCTCTCGCCCAGCTCGGCCAGGTAAACCGGACCGCCCACCCGGTCGAGGCATCCCGAGCGGCGGAGCTGGTCGGCGGCGGTCACGTAGTCCACGGGCTGGCCCTGGTCGTACAGGGCCAGCATGGCC
>JBFWIY010000143.1:0-6851 GCA_050255855.1 Desulfovibrionaceae bacterium | reverse complement strand
AAGGGGCTGACCAGGAAGAACCCGGCCACGAAGGCCACCTTGACGTAGGCGAAGAAGGCCTCGGGCGGGTAGGTGTAGATGAAGTGGCCCTGCTCCACCACCACCTTGACCGTGGCCTCCTTGAGGGCGTCCACAAAGGGGGCGATCTGGTCCAGGTAGGGGAAGTTCTGGCCCTTGAGGGCCTCGGTGAGGGCGGGCTTGAGCTGATCGAAGAAGTCCGGGGACAGGACGTGGGTGGTCTCGTGGATCTTGGTGAGGGCCTGGCGCATGGGCTCCATGAGGATCTCGAACATGCGCTGGGCGAAGCCGTAGCAGGCCAGGAAGCCCACCAGCACGGCCAAAAGGCAGCGGGTCAGGCGCTTGCGCAACTCCAGGAGGTGGTCCATGAGGCTCATGCGCCCGGCCTTCTTGTCCTCCACGGATTCGGATTCGGAGTCGGCGTCGGATTCGGACTCGGGCTCGGGGCTCTCGGGCAGGGTCTCCCCGGCGTCGGGCAGGACGACCTCGCCGTCGTCCTTCACGGCCGGGACGGCGGCGGGTTCCAGGCCATCGGGAGTTTTGTCGTCGGGACTGGTCATGCCTTGGCCTCTCCGGACTCGGCCTCGGCCTTTTCGGCCCGGCGCGCGGCCTCGTCGGCCTCGGCCTGGCGGGTCTTGGTGGCCTCGCGGGCCTGGTCCTCGGCCGCGGCGCGGGTCTCGGCCTCGGCCTGCTCGGCGGCGGCCTTGGCCTCGGCGGCGGCCTTGCGCTTGGCCTCGGCCGCGGCCTTCTGGCGCTCCTCCTCGTCCTTGAGATCCTTCTCGGCGGCCTTCATCTCCTTGTCCAACGTGGTCTTCACATCCGAACCGACCTTCTTGAACTCGGCCAGGCCGCGCCCGAGCGAACGCATCATCTCGGGCAGTTTCTTGGGGCCGACCACGATGAGGGCGACCACCAGGATGATCAACAGTTCAGACGTTCCGATGCCGAACATGGCTGTCTCCGGCCCGACGGGGCCAAGGCTGTACCATTCAAAGCGCGCGAGGGCTACGACTCGAAGGCTATTCCCACTCGATGGTGCTCGGCGGCTTGGACGAAATGTCCAGGACCACGCGGTTCACACCCTTGACCTCGTTGATGATGCGGTTGGAGATGCGGGCCAGCAGCTCCGAGGGCAGCCGGCTCCAGTCTGCGGTCATGGCGTCCAGGGAGTCCACGATGCGCAGGGCGATGACGTGTTCGTAGGTGCGGTCGTCGCCCATGACGCCCACGGTCTTGAGGGGCAGGAGCACGGCGAAGCCCTGCCAGACCTTGCGGTACCAGTCCGAGGCGCGCAGTTCGGCGGTGACGATGCGGTCGGCCTGGCGCAGGATCTCCAGGCGCTCGGCCGTGATCTCGCCGATGACGCGGATGGCCAGGCCCGGGCCCGGGAAGGGATGGCGCCAGATGATGTGCTCGGGCATGCCCAGCTCGTAGGCCACCTTGCGCACCTCGTCCTTGAAGAGCTCGCGCAGGGGCTCCACCAGCTGGAGGTCCATCTTCTCGGGCAGGCCGCCCACGTTGTGGTGGCTCTTGATGACCGCGCTGGGGCCCTTGAAGCTCACGGACTCGATGACGTCCGGGTAGAGCGTGCCCTGGCCCAGGTACTTGACGCCCTCGATGGCCCTGGCCTCGCGCTGGAAGATGTCGATGAAGGTGTAGCCGATGATCTTGCGCTTCTGCTCCGGGTCCTTGACGCCCGTGAGCTTGCCCAGGAACTCGTCCCGGGCGTCGGCCACGATGACGTTGAGGTCGAAGTGCTCCTGCAGAAACCCGATGACCTCCTCGCGCTCGTTCATGCGCAGCAGGCCGTTGTCCACGAAGATGCAGTAGAGCTGCTTGCCGATGGCCCGGTGCAGGAGCACGGCGGCCACGGTGGAGTCGATGCCGCCGGACAGGCCGAGGACCACCTTGTCCTGGCCGATCTTCTCCTTGAGGGACGCCACGGTGGACTCCACGAAGCTGGCCATGGACCAGCCCGAGGCAAGCCCGGCGATCTTGAACAGGAAGTTGGAGAGGATGCGCGCGCCGTCCTCGGTGTGGGCCACCTCGGGGTGGAACTGGAGGGCGTAGATGCGCCGCGCCGGGTCGCCCATGGCGGCGAAGGGGATGGTCTCGGTGCGGCCCATGACCGCGAAGCCGTCGGGCAGGGCCTCCACGCGGTCGCCGTGGCTCATCCACACGGTGAGATTGGCCACGTTCTTGATGCCCTCGAAGAGCGGACAGGCGGCCTCGCCGCAGAACTCGGCCCGGCCGTACTCGCGTTCGCTGGAGGCCACCACCCGGCCGCCCATGAGGTGGCTCATGAGCTGCATGCCGTAGCAGATGCCCAGGATGGGCAGGCCCCACTGGAAGTACTGCGGATCGACGAGGGGCGAGTCCGGGCCGAGCACGCTGGCCGGGCCGCCGGAGAGCACCAGGGCCCCGGGGTTCAGGGCCTTGATGGCCGCCGGGTCGGCGGTGCAGGGGTGGATCTCGGAATAGACCCCGGCCTCGCGGATGCGCCGCGCGATGAGCTGGGTGTACTGGGACCCGAAGTCCAGGATGATGACGCTGTTGGTATGCTGCATACGGATATCCTACGGGAAAGCGGCTAAGAGGGGAAGCCTGGGGATCAGGAAGACTCCACCCGGTAGTTGGGCGCTTCCTTGGTGATGATGACGTCGTGGACGTGGGATTCCTTGAGCCCGGCCATGGAGATCTGCACGAAGCGGGCCCGCTCCTGCAGGGCCTTGATGTCCCCGCAGCCGGTGTAGCCCATGCCGGAGCGCAGGCCGCCGATGAGTTGGTGGATGTTCTCGCCCACGGAGCCCCGGTAGGGCACGCGCCCCACGATGCCCTCGGGCACGAGCTTCTTGCTCTTCTCCTGGAAGTAGCGGTCGCTGGAGCCCTGCTTCATGGCGTCGATGGAGCCCATGCCGCGGTAGATCTTGTAGGTGCGTCCCTGGTAGAGGATGGTCTCGCCCGGGCTCTCCTCGGTGCCGGCGAACAGGCTGCCGATCATCACCGAGTCCGCCCCGGCGGCGATGGCCTTGACCATGTCGCCGGAGAACTTGATGCCGCCGTCGGCGATGAGGCACTTGCCCGCCTCGCGGCAGGCCTTGGCCGCCTCCATGACCGCGGTGACCTGGGGCACGCCAACGCCGGCCACGATGCGCGTGGTGCAGATGCTGCCCGGGCCGATGCCCACCTTCACCGTGTCCACGCCGGCCTCGATGAGGGCCTTGGCCCCCTCGTAGGTGGCCACGTTGCCGCCGATGATCTGGGCGTCCGGGAAACAGACGCGGATGTCGCGGATGGCGTTGAGGATGTTGCGGGAGTGGCCGTGGGCCGAATCCAGCACCAGGAAGTCCGCCCCGGCGCGCAGCAGGGCCTCGGCGCGCTCCTGCCCGGCCTTGCCGGGGCCGATGGCCGCGCCCACGCGCAGGCGGCCCTTGTCGTCCTTGCAGCCCAGGGGGTATTTCTTGACCTTTTCGATGTCCTTGATGGTGATGAGCCCCTTGAGGCGGTTGTTGTCGTCCACCACCAGGAGCTTCTCGATGCGGTGCTGGTGGAGCAGGCGCTTGGCGTCCTCGGCGCTGATGCCCTCCTTCACCGTCACCAGGTTGCGGCAGGTCATGACCTCGGAGACCAGGGTCTCGCGCTCCTTGACGAAGCGGATGTCGCGGTTGGTGACGATGCCCACCAGGTGCTCGCCCTTGACCACGGGCAGGCCCGAGATGCGGTACTCGGTCATGATGTCCATGACCTTGCCCACGGTGTCGTCGGGGTGCACGGTCAGGGGGTCGTTGATCATGCCGGACTCGCTCTTCTTGACCTTGTCCACTTCGATGGCCTGCTCGCGCACGCCCATGTTCTTGTGGATGACGCCCGCGCCGCCGTGGCGGGCCAGCGAGATGGCCATGCGCGCCTCGGTCACCGTGTCCATGGCCGCGGAGATGAGCGGGACGTTGAGGCGGATGCCGGGGGTGAGCTGGGTGGCGACGTCCACCTCGTCGGGCAGGACTTCGGAGTAGTCCGGCAACAGGAGCACGTCGTCGAAGGTCAGGGCCTTTGTGATGATCTTGTCCACGTCGATCTCCTTGGCCTTACGGCGATTAGAGGCCGAGATAGGCCTTTTTCACGTTCTCGTCCACCAACAGGTTGGCGCCGGTGTCGGCCATGGTGATGCGGCCGTTTTCCATGACGTACCCGCGATGGGCGATCTTGAGCGCCAGGTTGGCGTTCTGCTCCACCAGAAAGATGGTCACGCCGCTCTCGCGGTTGATCTGGCGGACGATGTCGAAGATCTGCCGGGTGACCAGCGGGGCCAGCCCCATGCTGGGCTCGTCCAGGAGCAGCAGGCGCGGCCGGGCCATGAGGGCGCGGCCCATGGCCAGCATCTGCTGCTCGCCGCCGGAGAGGGTGCCGCCCGGCTGGCGGCGGCGCTTGGCCAGGATGGGAAAGAGCGAGTAGATCATGTCCATGTCGCGCTTGACCCCGGCGGAGTCGGTGCGCATGAACGCGCCCATGTCCAGGTTCTCGCGCACGGTGAGGCCCGGGAAGATGAGCCGCCCCTCGGGCACCTGGCAGACGCCCAGGGCCACGATCTTGTTCGGGGCGAGCCCGGTGATGTCCCGGCCCTCGAAGCTCACGGACCCGTTGCGCGGCGTCACCACCCCGCTGATGCTCATGAGGGTGGTGGTCTTGCCCGCGCCGTTGGCGCCGATGAGGGTGATGATCTCCCCGGCGGCCACTTCGAGGCTCACGCCGTGCAGGGCCTGGATGTTGCCGTAGTAGGCGTCGATGCCGCGCACCTGGAGCAGGGGTTCAGTCGTCATCGCCCGCCTCCCCGAGATAGGCCTTCACCACGTCGGGATTGGAGCTCACCTCCCGAGGCGTGCCGCTGGCGATCATCCGGCCGTAGTCCAGCACGTAGACCCGGTCGGACATGCTCATGACCATCTTCATGTCGTGCTCGATGAGCAGGATGGAGATATCCAGGTCCTGGCGCAGGGTGAGGATGAGGTCCTCCAGCTCCTTGGTCTCCTGCGGGTTCATGCCCGCGGCGGGCTCGTCCAGCAGGAGCAGGAAGGGCTCCGTGGCCAGGGCCCGGGCGATCTCCAGGCGACGCTGGGCCCCGTAGGGCAGGTTGGTGGCCAGCTCGTTGGCCCAGCGCTCCAGGCCCACGCGCTCCAGCAGGGCGTAGCTCTTCTCCACCACCTCGCGCTCCTGGCGGCGGGTGCGCGGGTCGCGCAGGATGGCCCCGAGAATGCCGGTCTTGTTGCGGCAGTGCCGCCCGATCATGACGTTCTCCAGGGCGCTCATGGTGGAGAAGAGGCGGATGTTCTGGAAGGTGCGGGCCAGGCCGATCTCCGTGACCTGGTTGGGCTTGCGGCCGTTCAGCCGGCGCGGCCGGGCGGCGGCGTCGCGCCGGGCCAGGACCACCCCGTGGGTGGGCTCGTAGATCCCGGTGACGCAGTTGAAGAAGGTGGTCTTGCCCGCGCCGTTGGGGCCGATAAGGGCCACGATCTCCCCCTGGGCCACCCGGAAGTCCACGGAGTCCAGGGCGCGGATGCCGCCGAACTCCATGCTCACGGACTCCACGCGGAGCACGTCCACGGGGCCCTCCGGGGCGGGATGATGGGTCGTCGCCTCAGCCTGCATGCTCGCCCGCCTTTTCAAAATGGTATTGTTTCCGCTTGGCGCTCACCAGGCCCTGGGGCCGGAAGACCATGACCACCACCAGCACGATGGCGAAGGCCAGCATGCGGAACTCGGAAAAGGCCCGCAGGTACTCGGGCACCAGGATGAGCACCACCGCGCCGAGCATGACCCCGGGGATGGAGCCCATGCCGCCCACCACCACGATGCACAAGATCATGGCAGAGTCCATGAAGGTGAAGCTCGCCGGATTGACGAAGGTGGTCTTGGCGGCGAACACCACGCCCGCGAACCCGGCCCAGGTGGCCCCCAGGGCGAAGGCCGTGAGCTTGGTGCGGGTCTTGTCGATGCCCATGGCCTGGCAGGCCACCTCGTCCTCCTTGAGGGCCTCCCACGCCCGGCCGATGCGCGACTGCTTGAGCCGCCCCACCACGAACACCGTGAACAGCACCAGCGCCAGCATGAGGTAGTACATGTAGGTGGTGGACTGGATCATGGAGATCTTGACCTGGTAGAGGTAGACCCCCAGATCCCCCAGGTGCAGGCTGCCCACCACCCGGGACAGGAAGTCCGGGTCCTGGACCGCGGCGGAGAACTTGACCCAGTAGAACGGGGCCCGCTCGATGCCCTTGATGCCGCTGGGGCCGTTGGTCAGGTCGTTCCAGTTCTGGAGCACGATGCGGATGATCTCTCCGAACCCCAGGGTGACGATGGCCAGGTAGTCGCCGCGCAGCCGCAGCACCGGGAAGCCCAGCAGCACGCCGAAGCACATGGCCAGCAGGGCGGCGATGGGCAGGGCGGCCCAGAAGCTCACGTAGTGGAAGCACAGGGCGTAGAAGTAGGCCCCCACGGCGTAGAAGGCCACGTAGCCCAGGTCCAGCAGCCCGGCCAGCCCCACCACGATGTTCAGCCCCAGGCCGAGCATGACGTAGATGAGGCAGTTGACCATGATGTTGGTCTGGTAGAAGTCGAAGACCTGAGGGAAGGCGATGGCCCCGGCGGCCAGCACCAGGAGCAGGGGCAGGTAGATGCGGCGGTCCTCGATGATGCACTGCTGGAGGTTCCGGCGGGCCAGGCCGCGCTCGGCCAGCTTGCGCCCGGCTTCGCGCCGGGCCAGGCCGAAGCGCCACAGGTAGGAGAGCAGGAAGCTGCCCACCCCCACCCAAAGCAGGTTGTGCCAGCGCCAGGTGATG
>JBFWIY010000142.1:3273-6877 GCA_050255855.1 Desulfovibrionaceae bacterium | reverse complement strand
TTCACGGGATTGCCAAGCGGTATAGGGTGGCTGGTGGCGGCGGCTGGGGCCGGGACGCGGCGGGGGCGGGACGCGGCGGGGGCGGGACGCGGCGGGGGGAGAGTCCGGTCTCGGCCCGACCCTCCGCGCCGGGGCGCGGGGCGCGCCGCCCGGTCCGGGCGGGCGGGCGCAATGATAATGATAATGGGGGCAGGGAGGCCGGGGCGTGGGCGGGGGGTGGGGGCGTGGCGTGGGACAGGAGTGGGTCGGACATGGCTGGTGCACGTCCGGCCACGCCCCAGCCGTGCCCCAGCCGTGGGCTGGACATGGGAGGCATGGGCGGGCGGAGGCCGGGGAGGGCGGGCGTGGGGCGGCAGGTTCTTGGGACCGTGGGCTTGACAAAACTCCATACTTGGTTATTTTGCCAAACAGACAACAATAAAAGCGTGACGCCATCCGGCCATCCGGGCCGGGCGCGCCGCTGGCCCGGCCAGGCGGTCCCGGACAGTCCCGGACCATGTGCCGCGGGGCGGCCGGCCCGGGGCGGGCCGGAACGGTTCGGACGCTTCAGAACATCCCGGGTGGTCCCGGCAAAGGGAGACGACATGGACGGAAACGGACGCGACGACATGAGCGCGGCGGGCCCGGCCTGCGGCTGCGGCCGGACGGCTTCGGCCCCCATTGCGGCCCCCGCCGCGGCCCCGGTCCCCCTCGCCGCCCCGGTGGAGGCGGCGGCCTATGCGGCCCGGGCGCGGGTGTTCAAGGCTCTGGGCCATCCCGCCCGGCTGGCCATGCTCGACGCCCTGCGCCACGGCGAGCGCTGCGTGTGCGAGCTGCGCGCGCTGGTGGACCTGGACCTGTCCACCGTGTCCAAGCACCTGACCCTGCTCAAGAACGCGGGCGTGGTCGCCTGCCGCCGCCAGGGCACACAGGTGCACTACCGCCTGATCCTGACCTGTCTGCCCGGGTTCCTGGAGTGCGTGGACCACTTCCTGCGCCAGGACCACCGCCGCCGGGGCGAGGCCCTGGCCGACGCGGACCGCTGATCTCCCAACGCGAGGTATCCCGTATGAATCCCCAGCCTTCCTGCTGCGGCGCGTCCCGCGCCGCCGTCCCGCCTTCGGCCGCCCGCCGCCGGGCCCTGACCGTGACGGCCGCCCTGCTGGGCCTGGCCCTGTGGTGGCCGGTCTACCGCTCCCTGGATCCCCTGGCCGCCTGGCTGAGCTTCGGCCTGTTCGGCCTGGACCCGCAAAGCCACCTGGGCGAGGCCGTGCGCTTCTTCCTGTACGACGGCCCCAAGGTGTTGATGCTCCTGGTGGTCATCGTGTTCTTCGTGGGCGTGCTGCGCAGCTTCTTCACCCCGGAGGCCACCCGGCGCGTGCTGGCCGGGCGGCGGCGCGGGGTGGGCAACGTCCTGGCCGCCGGGCTCGGGGTGCTCACGCCCTTCTGCTCCTGTTCGGCCGTGCCGCTCTTCGTGGGCTTCGTCACCGCCGGGGTGCCCCTGGGCGTGACTTTCTCCTTCCTCATCGCCGCGCCCATGGTGAACGAGGTGGCCCTGGCCCTGCTCTTCGGCCTGTTCGGCTGGCGCGTGGCCCTGTTCTACGCGGGCTTCGGCCTGGGCGTGGCCATCGTGGCGGGCTGGATCATCGGCCGCCTGAACCTGGAGCGCTGGCTCCAGCCCTGGGTGCGCCAGCAGCTGAGCATGGCCTCGGCGGCCGGGGACTCGCCGCACCGCTCCTGGGCCGAGCGCCTGGGCTTCGGCCGCAGCGCCGTGCGCGACATCGTGGGCAAGGTCTGGGTCTGGGTGCTGGTGGGCGTGGGACTGGGCGCGGTGATCCACGGCTGGGTGCCCGAGGACTTCATGATCCGGGTCATGGGCCGGGACGTCTGGTGGAGCGTGCCCCTGGCCGTGCTCCTGGGCGTGCCCATGTACACCAACGCCGCCGGGGTGGTGCCGGTGATCCAGGCCCTCACGGCCAAGGGCGCGGCCCTGGGCACGGCCCTGGCCTTCATGATGAGCGTCATCGCGCTCTCCCTGCCCGAGATGCTGATTCTCAGAAAGGTGCTCACCTGGCGGTTGCTGGCGGTGTTCGTGGCCGTGGTGGCCGCGGGCATCCTCGGGGTGGGCTGGCTGTTCAATGCCTTGATATAGCGAGTTAAACCATTAATCCGGATTGAGAGATACCATGAAGAAGATCCAGATTCTGGGCACGGGCTGTCCGACCTGCTGCAAGATGTATGATGCGGTGCGCGAGCTGGTGGCCCAGCAGGGCGTGGAGGCCCAGGGGGTGGTGGTCGAGAAGATCACGGACGTGCAGCAGATGATGCAGATGGGCGTCATGAGCGTGCCCGCCCTGGTGGTGGACGGCAAGGTCCTGTTCTCCGGCCGCGGCGCCACGCGCGACGAGCTCAAGGGCCTGCTGGGGATCGCCTAGGCGGTCGCGTCCCCGCCTGGTCCCCCGGCCAGCCGTGGCAGGACCAGGCGGCGATACCAGGCCAGGGCCAGGACCGTGAGGGGCAGGGCCAGGATCAGGCCGAGCAGGCCCAGGAGCTGGCCCCAGATGGAGAGCGAGAGCAGGATCACCACCGGGGAGAGGCCCAGGGCCCGGCCCATGACCCGCGGGGTGAGCACCGCGTCCTGGAGCGCCTGCACCACCACGAACACCAGGCCCGTGAGCCCCAGGGTGGTCCAGACCCCCTGGCCGCTCTGCAGGGCGTGCACCAGGGCCAGCAGGGCCGCCGGGACCAGGGCCACGGTCTGGAGGTAGGGCACCAGGTTCAGCACCCCCACGCCCAGCCCGAAGACCACGGCCAGGGGCAGGCCCACCAGGCTGAACCCCAGGGCGAAGAGCACCCCCACCAGCCCGGAGATGACCACCTGGCCCCGGAAATACCGGCTCATGGTGGCCTCGAAGTCCCCGGCCATCATGCGCACGTCCGCGCGCCAGCGCTCCGGCACCAGCGTTGTCCAGCCCGCCTGGGCGCGCTCCCAGTCCAGGAGCAGGAACACCACGTACAGGGCCACCACGGCCAGGCCCACCAGGCCGAGCACCAGGTCCAGGGCCCCGGAGAGCACCCCCCAGACCCCGGGCAGCACCTGCCGCGCCGCCTCCTTGGCCAGGTTCAGCACGTCCGCGGACCGGAAGAACTCCTGCACCTGGGCCGAGGTGAGCCAGTCGCGCAGCTGGGCCCAGACGCCCTCGGGCAGCAGCGCGGCGGCGCGTTGCGCAGCCTCGGAATTCTTGGCGAAATCTCCCAGCAGGGCGGCCATCTGCCGGAACTCCCCGGCCAGGTGCGGCCCGAGCCAGGCCGCCAGCCCGGCCAGCACCCCGGCCAGCCCGAGCAGGGTCACGGCCACGGCCGCGGCCCGGAAGCGCACCACCCGCTGCACCCGGCGCACCAGCGGGTAGCAGATGTAGGCCAGCACCACGGCCACGGCGAAGGGGGCCAGCACCGGGGCCAGCAGCCGCAGCACCGCCACGCCCGCCCACACCAGTCCGGCCGCCAGGGCCACCCGGGCCAGGCGCTCCATGGAAGAGGTCTTGTTCTGGTCCATAGGCCGGTGGTATCAGCCGAGTCATGACAATGCAACGCGCCGTCCCGCCGGAGCCCGCCCCCGCGGCCG
>JBFWIY010000142.1:0-3173 GCA_050255855.1 Desulfovibrionaceae bacterium | reverse complement strand
TGCGCATCGGGTGCACGGCCTTTGGCGGTCCGGCCATGCTGCCCCACATCCGGGCCCTGGCCGTGGACCGGCGCGGCTGGCTCTCGGACGCGGACTTCCGGGCCGGGGTGGGCCTGGCCCAGATGGTGCCCGGGGCCACGGCCATGCAGGTGGCGGCCTGGGTGGGGCTCTCGGCCCGGGGCGTGGCCGGGGCCCTGGCCGCCTACCTGGGCTTCGGCCTGCCCGCCTTCGCCCTCATGGTGCTGCTCTCCTGGCTCTACGTCTCGGCCCGGGACCTGGCCCCGGTGCTGGCGGCCTTCGCCGGGCTCAAGGTGGCCGTGGCCGCCCTGGTGCTCAGCGCGGCCGTGGACTTCGCCAGGCGCTGGCTGCCCGGGCCGCGCCACTGGCTCGCGGCCGGGGCGGCCGGCCTGTGGATGGGCCTGGGCGGCAACCCCATCTGGGCCATCCTCGGGGCCTGCCTGCTGGCGGCGCGGTTCTTCCCGGACGAGCCGGGCCCGGCCCCCGCGCCCGCGGCGGCCGGGCAGGGCCTGGGCGCGGTGCTGCGGCCCCTGGCGGTCCTGCTGGTCCTGTTCGCGGCCGGGCTGGGGCTGCTGGCCTGGCTGGACCCGCCCCTGGCCCGGCTCTGCCTGGTCATGGTCAAGATCGACTGCGTGGCCCTGGGCGGGGGCTACGTGTCCCTGCCCCTGATGCTCTTCGAGGTCACGCACCGGCTCAAGCTCATGAGCGAGGCCGTGTTCATGGACGGCATCGCGCTCGGGCAGGTGACCCCCGGGCCCATCGTCATGAGCGCGGCCTTTGTGGGCTGGATGGCGGCCGGGCTGTCCGGGGCCGCGGCGGCCACGGTGTCGGTCTTCGCCCCGAGCTTTTTCTGCATCTCGCTGGCCTCGGCCTTCCGGGCGCGGCTCACGGCCTCGGCCGTGGCGCGGCGGGTGCTGGCGGGCAGCCTGGCCAGCCTGGTGGGGCTCATGGCCGCCACCGGGGTGCAGTTCGTGCGCGCCGTGCCCTGGGGCTGGCCCGAGGCCCTGGTGGGGGTGGCGGCCTTCACGGCCCTGCGATTCGGGGTGGACGTGCTCTGGGTGGTGCTCGGGGCCGGGGCGGCCTCGGCCGTGCTGTTCTAGGCGTCGCCCGCCGCGCCGCCCGTCGCGCCGTTCGGCCCGGCGCTCATCCCGTCCTTCATGTCCAGGATGCGGCCGTCGTGGAGCCGGATGACGCGCTGGGCCGAGGCCGCCGTGGTCTCGTCGTGGGTGACGAGCAGGATGGTGGTGCCCGCGGCGTTCACCTCGGAGAACAGGCGCAGGATCTCGGCGCTGGTGGTGGAGTCCAGCTGGCCGGTGGGCTCGTCCGCCAGGATGACGTCGGGCCCGTTCAGCAGGGCCCGGGCCATGGCCACGCGCTGCTGCTGGCCGCCCGAGAGGCGGCTGGGCCGGAAGTCCATGCGGTCGGCCAGGCCCACCCGGTCCAGCAGCTCCTCGGCCCGGCGGCGCAGGGCGGACTGGGGCCGGTCGCCGTACATGCCCGGGAGCAGGACGTTCTCCAGGGCCGTGGCGTAGGGGATGAGGTGGAAGCTCTGGAACACGAACCCCAGGGAGCGGTTGCGCAGGTCCGAGAGCTCGTCGTCGTCCAGTTCGGACACGTCGCGGCCGTCCAGCAGGTACTGCCCGGAGGTGGCGCGGTCCAGCAGGCCGATGATGTTGAGCAGGGTGGACTTGCCCGAGCCCGAGGTGCCCTGCAGGGCCACGAACTCGCCCCTCGCCACGTCCAGGCTCACGCCCTTGAGCACCTCGATGCCCGCTTCGGCCGCCTCGGCCTTGCTCCCGTTCCCGCCGTCGCCCGCCGGGGCGTCGCCGCCCAGGGTGAAGCGCTTGCGGATGTCCGCCAGGCGCACCAGGGGCGCGGCCGGGGAGGGGGCCGGGGAGGGGGCCGGGGAGGAGGTCGGGGAGGGAGAGGCGGCGGACTCGGGGGCGGCCACGGCTACTTGCCCTTGCCTTTGCCCGCGGGGGCGTCGGGGATCACGAGCTGGGTGGCCACCTTCTGGCCCGCCTCGATCCCGGAGAGGACCTGGCTGCGATCCAGGCCCTGGAGCCCCAGGTCCGGGTCCACCTGGCGGGGGCGGCCGTCCGGGCCGAGCACGTAGATGACCTGCTTGTCGTTCACCCACTTGAGGGCCGTGTTGGGGACGCTGAGCACGTCCTCCAGCTGCTTGACCACGATGCGGCATTGGGTGGTCATCTCGGGGCGCAGGCGCTCGGCCTCGTCGCGGCCCACGCGCACCAGGGCCTTGTAGTACACGATGTTGTCGCGCACCTCGGGCTCGGGGTAGATGGCGTCCACCTGGCCGCGGAAGGTGGTGTCCGGGTAGGCGTCCACCCAGAACTCCACGGGCAGGCCCACGGTGCACTGGCCCACGTCGGACTCGTCCACGTAGACCCACATCTCCAGCCGCCCGGGATCGAGCACGGTGATGAGGTTGGAGACCTGGAGGCCCGAAACCACGGTCTCGCCCTCCTGGGCGGCCACCTGGCTGACCACGCCGTCCATGGGCGCGTAGATCTTGTAGTAGGAGAGCTGGACCTCCAGCACCTCCAGGGCGGCCTGGCTGGCCGCGGCGTCGGCGGTGGTGACCCGGGCGTCCTCAATGGCCTGGTCCAGGTTGCTCTGGGAGTCCAGGCCCTTGGAGACCAGGGTTTTCTTGCGGCCGAGCTCCTTGGCGGCGCGCACGGCCTTGGCCTGGGCCAGCTCCCAACGCGCCCGGGCCTCGGCGATCTTGGAGCGCAGCTCGCGGTCGTCGATCTCGGCCACCAGGTCCCCGGCCTTGACCCGGTCGCCCACCTTCACGGCCACGCGGGTGAGCACGCCCGTGGCCCGCGCGCCGATCTTCACCTGGGCCCCCACCTGGGCCTTGACGATGCCCGTGGCCTCCAGGACCTTGCGCACCGCGCCGCGCTCCACCGTGGCGGTGGCCAGGACCTTGATCTCGCGGCTCTTGCGGCCGCCGAACAGGGCCCAGGCCCCGGCCGCGCACAGGACCAGGATCAGGGCGAGCATCCACCATTACTTGCTGCGTTTCATGCGGAATCGTCCGTGGCGGCCGCAGGGGATTCGGCCGGTTGGCGGGCCTGGTCGAGGCAGTCCTGAAAGCTCGGTCCGGGCCGTCGCCAGAGGTCGCGCAGGCG
>JBFWIY010000141.1:0-6899 GCA_050255855.1 Desulfovibrionaceae bacterium | reverse complement strand
TGGCGGGCAAGCTGGAATACACCCAGAATCTCCAGTACTTCAACGGCAACGCCAAGGCCAAGGACAACCCCACGGTCCAGCGCTGGCCCGAGATCGACGCCTTCAAGTTCAAGGACGCCGTGCCCGGCACGCCCCTGGAGTTCGAGGGCAGCGCCAAGTACGACTACTTCTCCCGCGAGGCCGGCACCACGGGCCACCGCCTCAAGCTCAACCCCAGCCTGAGCCTGCCGCTGGCCTCGGACTGGGTCACGGTCATCCCCTCGGCCGGGTTCAACCACATGCTCTACCTGGGCACGGACCAGGAGAATCTCGGCAACCAGACCCTGAAGAACGGCGTCACCGCGGGCAACTCCACCAACGACGACTCCACCCAGGCCCGCTCCTGGTTCGACACCGACGTCACCGCCTTCAGCGAGTTCTACCGCGTGTTCCAGTTCGACCCCGGCGAGAGTCTGACCCCCACGGCCGAGAACGTGGGCAACTCGGAGTGGATCGCCATGAAGCACTCCGTCATCCCGCGCCTGGACTACCAGTACTCCCCCAACTTCACCGGCCAGGACAAGTACCCGGCCTACGACGAGCTGGACCGGCCCCTGGGGGTGAACAAGCTCACCTACTCGCTGACCAACGTCATCGACCGCAAGGCCCGCACCGTGACCCTCGCCGGCAAGGGCGAGGACGCCGAGCCCACCCTGAGCGAGTCCTACCTGGACGTCTTCCGCCTGCGCCTGGAGCAGAGCTACGACGCCAACGAGGCCACCCGCACGGTGGACCGCGACAAGTACCGCCGCCGTCCCTTCTCCGACCTCATGGCCGAGATCGTGCTCCAGCCCATGGGCGGCGTGACCCTGACCTCCAAGACCTACTACTCCCCCTATCTGGGCGCGGTCACCGAGCACGAGCACCTGCTGCGCTACGAGCGGGAGGGCGTGGGCGCGGCCTGGGTGGGCTACGACTACCAGGACGAGATCGACGAATACACCCGCAGCCGCGAGGAGCCCATGGGCATCCTGCGCCTGGGCGGCGACGTGTACATCACCCACAACCTGCTGTTGGGCCTGGAGTTCCGCCACGACATGTGGACCGGCGAGAACCTGGAGAAGACCATCCGCCTCACCTGGCTCAACGACTGCTGGAACCTCGGCCTGGAGCTCTCCGCCACGCCCACGGACACCAGCGTCGGCTTCACCATCAACCTCATGCAGTTCTGATGTCCGTCCGCGCCCCCATCCACGTCCTGCCCCCGGCCCTGCGCGACCAGATCGCCGCGGGCGAGGTGGTGGAGCGTCCGGCCAGCGTGGTCAAGGAGCTGGTGGAGAACAGCCTGGACGCCGGGGCCCGGCGCATCGTGGTGGAGCTCGGCGGCGGCGGCATCGCCCGCATCCGGGTGCGCGACGACGGTGCGGGCGTGCCCGCGGACGAGCTGACCCTGGCCGTCACCCGCCACGCCACCAGCAAGATCGCCGGGCTGGCGGACCTGGTGCGCATCTCCAGCTTCGGGTTCCGGGGCGAGGCCCTGCCGAGCATCGCCTCGGTGAGCCGCCTGCGCATGACCTCGCGCCCGGCGGACGCCGAGCACGCCGCCTTCGTGGCCGTGGAGGCCGGGCGGCTGGCGGGCTCCGGCCCGGCGGGCGGGGCCCCGGGCAGCGAGGTGGAGGTCCTGGACCTCTTCGCCGGCACCCCGGCCCGGCTCAAGTTCCTCAAGACCCCGGCCACCGAGGCCCGGCGCTGCCAGGAGGCCCTCCAGCGCCTGAGCCTGGCCCACCCGGACGTGGCCTTCGCCCTGGTGAGCGACGGCCGCGAGGTCTTCCGCCTGCCCGCCGGGCAGCAGCTCGCCGACCGGCTGGCCGCCTTCTGGCCGCCCTCGGTGTGCGAGGGGCTCACCCCCTTCGGACGCGAGGCCGGGGGCCTGCGCGTGCACGGCCTGGCCGGGGACCCGGCCACGGCCCAGGGCCGGGGCGACCGCATCCTGCTCTGGGTCAACGGCCGGCCGGTGCAGGACCGCCTGCTCCTCTCGGCCGTGCGCGAGGCCTACCGCGGCCGCCTGCTGGCCCGGGAGCATCCCCAGGCGGTCCTGTTCCTGGACTGCCCGCCCGAGAGCGTGGACGTGAACGTGCACCCGGCCAAGCTGGAGGTGCGCTTTTCCGACGAGCGGGCCGTGTTCGGCCTGGTGCGCAGCGCCCTGACCGCCGCCCTGGAGCGCCTCACCCCCCTGGCCGGGGGCCTGGGCCGTCCGGGGCGCGAGGCGGGCGGGCCGGGCGGCGGCCACGGGACCCCGGCCCCGGGCCAGGGCTACGCCCCGCCGCCCCTGCGGCCCATGGGCGAGAAATTTTCCGGCTACCGCGAGTTCCTGCTGGAGTACGGCCCGTCCGGCTCCTCCGGTCCCGTCGCCTCCGGCGCGGACCGCGCCCCGGCCCCCCCCGCCTCGGGCCCGGCTGCCTCCGGCCCGGCTGCCTCCGGCCCGGTTGCCTCCGGCCCGGTCGACCTGCGCGCCGCCGCCCCCCGCCTCGCCGCCCCGGACCTGGAGTACCTGGGCCAGGCGGCGGACACCTACCTGGTGCTGCGCGACGCGCGCGGCCTGCTCCTGGTGGACCAGCACGCCGCCCACGAACGGGTGCTCTTCGACCTGTTCCGGCGCGAGCGCGGCAAGGGCGACGCCCAGCCCCTGGCCATCCCCCTGACCTTCTCCCTGCATCCGGCCCAGGCCGAGCGCCTGGAGGAGCTGTGGGAGCCCTTGCGGGCCGCGGGGTTCCGCCTGGACCCCGGCCCGGCCGCCCTGACCGTGACGGCCATCCCTCCGACCCTGGACGCCGGGCGGGCAAAGGCGTACCTTCTGGCCGCCCTGGACGGGCAGGTGGACGGCCTGGACGGCCTGTGGACCCTGCTGGCCTGCAAGGCCGCGGTGAAGGCCAACCAGCCCCTGGCCGCGGACGAGGCCCTGGCCCTGCTGGCCGCCTGGCTCGACTGTCCGGACAAGGACCACTGCCCCCACGGCCGCCCCGCCGCCATCCGGCTCGGGCCCGGAGACCTGGAAAAACTCTTCAAGCGAACCTGACCAACCCCGGCCACCACGCGCCCCCCACCATCATGTCCATCGACTACAACGCCATCGACGTCCTGATTCATTTGGAGAACATCCGCGCCAACTGGCGACTGCTCAACGCCCGCTCCGGCCGCGCCTGGCCGGTGGTCAAGGCCGACGCCTACGGCCACGGCCTCATCGAGGTGGCCCGGGCCCTGTCCGAGGAGGGCGCGGACACCTTCTGCATCGGCACCCCGGGCGAGGGGGCCAAGCTGCGCCGCAGCGGCCACACCGCCCGCATCGTCAGCCTCACCGGGGCCATCGCCCCCGGGGACTACGACCTGCTCTGGGACTACGACATCATCCCCTTCGTGGCCGGGTTCGAGCATCTGGAGGCCCTGGCCGCCCAGGCCGCCGGACGCCGGAAGCCCCTGCCCGTGAGCCTCAAGTTCGACACCGGCATGTCCCGCCTGGGCTTCACCCGCGACGACCTGCCCGCCCTGGCGGAGCGCCTGCACCGGCTGCCCGGCATCGTCCCGGCCCTGGTCAGCTCCCACCTGGCCACCTCGGACGAGCCCAACCAGCTGGACTTCATGGACCGCCAGGCCGACACCTTCGACGCCATCGTGAGCTACCTCAAGGCCGAGGGCTTCGACGTGGAGGCCAACCTGGCCAACTCCGCCGCCATCCTGGCCCACGCCCGCACCCACTACGCCGCCCAGCGCGCGGGCATCGCCATGTACGGCTGCAACCCCTTCCACGGCACGGCCATGGCCCACCACGGCCAGGGGCTCCGCCCGGCCATGGAGGTCAGCGCCCCCATCCTGCACGTGCACACCCTGCCCAAGGGCGAGAGCGTGAGCTACGGCCGCACCTACAAGGCCGAGCAGGACATGCGCGTGGCCATCGTGGCCGTGGGCTACGCGGACGGCTACAGCCGCGGGCTCTCCAACACCGGCTGGATGTGCGTGAACGGCCGCCGCGTCCCCATCGTGGGCCGGGTGTGCATGCAGCTCACCGCCGTGGACGTGAGCGCCCTGGAGGGCGGGCCGGACGCGGCCCACGTGGGCCAGCGGGCCTGGCTCCTGGGCGGCGAGGGCCCGGGCCGCATCAGCCCCGAGGACCTGGCCGGATGGTGGAGCACCATCACCTACGAGGCCTTTTGTCTGCTGGGGATGAACCCCCGGCGCTACGTGTAATGGACCCCATATCGACCCCACAAGGAGCCGAATCATGAGCGAATGGAACATCGTGGAGAGCTACGCCGCCGAGGAGCTGGCCGACCAGGACCTGGCCCCGGGCGACCTCAAGCGCCGCTGGACCGAGGTGGCCGAGGACATGGCCCTGATCCCGGAGAACAACATCCGGGTGGTGGAGCAGGCGGGCGTGGTGCGCGTGGAGGTCAGCGAGGAGCTCTACGACTGCATGCGCGGCGTCTGAGGCCGCCATGCTCTGGATCCACCCCGTCATCCAGGTGCTGGCCACCCTGCTGGCCCTGGCCGCCCTGCGTCTGGGATTCAAGCGCTTCACCGCCCTGCACCTGGGCGGCCGGGCCCTGTTCCCCTGGCGGACCCACGTGCGCCTGGGCCTGGCCGCCGTGTCCCTGTGGCTCATGGGCTTCGTGGGCGGCAGCATGCTGGCCCGCTGGCTCTTCGGCCAGGGCTTCGCCACCAGCCACGGCCGCCTGGCCCTGGTCATGCTGCCCCTGATCCTGATCGGCGCGGGCACCGGGCTGTTCATGCACCGCAACCGGGCCCGCCGCCGGGCCCTGCCCCTGGTGCACGCCGCCGCCAACCTGGCGGCCCTGGCCTGCGCCGCGGCCCTCACCGTGTCCGGCTCCACCCTGGTGCAGGCCAATCTGTTGGGTTGAGGCGATTTTCCCCCGATTTCCCCCCCGCCGACTCCCTTTCTTTGTCGCCGGGCCTGTGCTATGCCGCTGGCATGGACGCCCCTCTCCCCCGAACCGCCGGTTCCGGCCCCGGCATGACGGACCAGCTCCTCGAACTGCGGAAATTCGTGGCCCCGGAGTTCGTCTACGGCGCCGGAGCCATGGACCTGGCCGGACGCTACGCCCAGAACCTGGGCATGCGCCGCGTGCTGGTGGTCACGGACCCCGGCGTGGCCGAGGCGGGCTGGGCGGACCACGTCCTGGCCTCCCTGGCCGACGCGGGCCTGGAGACCGCCTGCTTCGACCAGGTCTCCCCCAACCCGCGCGACACCGAGGTCATGCTCGGGGCCGAACGCTTCCGCGAGCGCGGCTGCGACGGCATCGTGGCCGTGGGCGGCGGCAGCCCCATGGACCTGGCCAAGGGCGTGGGCATCGTGTGCAGCAACGGCCGCCACATCCTGACCTTCGAGGGCGCGGACAACGTGCCCCGGCCCGCCCCGCCCCTGGTCTGCATCCCCACCACCGCGGGCAGCTCGGCCGACGTCTCCCAGTTCGCCATCATCTCCGACACCGGCCGCAAGGTGAAGATCGCCATCGTCAGCAAGACCGTGGTGCCCGACGCCGCGCTCATCGACCCGGCCGCCACCTTGACCATGCCCCCGGGCCTCACCGCGGACACCGGCCTGGACGCCCTGACCCACGCCGTGGAGGCCCTGGTGAGCAACGCCAACTCCCCGGTCACGGACCTCTTCGCCCTGGAGGCCGTGCGGCGCATCGCCCGGGCCCTGCCCGCGGTCATGGACCGGCCCGACGATCTCCCGGCCCGCTCCGAGCAGATGCTCGGCTCCCTTTACGCGGGCATGGCCTTCTCCAACGCCATCCTCGGGGCCGTGCACGCCATGGCCCACAGCCTGGGCGGGCTCATGGACCTGCCCCACGGCCTGTGCAACGCCATCCTGCTGGACGCCGTGGTGGCCGCCAACTTCCCGGCCGCGCCGGAGCGCTACCGCCGCTTCGGCCGGGCCCTGGGCGCGGACATCCCCGACGCCATGCCCGACGACGAGGCCCGCGACGCGGTGCTCGCCGCCCTGCGCGAACTCAAACGGCGCGTGGGCGTCACCGGCACCCTGGGCCGCCTGGGCGTCCGGCCCGAGGACATCGCCCGCCTGGCCCAACACGCCCTGGCCGACCCCTGCATGGCCACCAACCCCCTGTCCCTGGACCAGCACGATGTCGAACGACTCTTCCAGGCCGCCCTCTGACGGGCCCCCCTGGGCGGCCCCGGGGACGGCCCCGGGAATGACCCCGGAAACGGCCCCGGAGATGGTCGAAGACGGCGACTCCCTGCGCCAACGGCTCATCGGCCTGGGCGAACGCTCCATCAAGAAGAGCTACTACCCCGAGCTCCAGCGCCGCGGCCGCGAGCTGGAGCGCTTCCGCTCCCTGCTGGACCAGGCCGGGGACGCCATCTTCCTGGTGGAGGCGGGCTGGCGGGTGGTGGACTGCAACGAGGCCGCCCACCGGCTCCTGGGCCGGAAGCGCGAGGCCATCCTGAACCGCGACCTGCGCGAGCTGCTCGGCGTGGACGAGCTGCCCGCGGACCTGGACCCCGCCACCCCCCTGGGCGGACTCCCCGACGCGGTCCCGGTCCGGAACATGGTCCGGGGCGGGGTCCGGAGCGGGGCCCGACGCCTGGAGCTGGTGCTCCCCGGCCGGGACGAGCCGCGCTTCCTGGAGCTCTCCCTCTCCACCCACGAGCACGACGGCTCGCGCTACGCCGTGGTCATGGGCCGCGACGTCACCCGCCGGCGCGAGACCGAGGACGCCCTGCGCCTGGCCCGCGACAAGGCCGAGGAGGCCAGCCGGGCCAAGAGCGAGTTCCTGGCCAACGTCAGCCACGAGCTGCGCACCCCGCTCTCCGGCGTCCTGGGCATGCTCCAGCTCCTCAAGCAGGACCCCGACGACCCGGACCGCGCGGAATATTTGGAC
>JBFWIY010000140.1:0-6915 GCA_050255855.1 Desulfovibrionaceae bacterium | reverse complement strand
TCGGCGTTCCCGGCCTCTCGAATACTAATCTCTTGAAAAAAAATGGCAAGGGCGGGAGGGGCGGCGGCTCCCGGCCGGGGGGAGAGGCATCGTCGGCGGAAAGGGGCGGCATTGCCGGACAGGAGGGGCGGGCGGTATCGTCGGCGGGAGGGGCGGTCGGGGCGGGGCTGGACCGAGAGAATCTGTTGCCATATGTCAATATAAGGTTGACATTGGCGGCGACATATGTTTGTTTGACGGCAACGACACCGCCGATGTCTGCGGTTCGGGATTGATGGGCGACCTGGACATGTGGTCCGGGCGAGCGGCCGGGGCGCGTAGCCCGGATAAAAGCCCGGGCGAGTGGCTTGGATGAGTTGCCTGGGGGACAGTTCTGATGGACGGCTCCGACAAGTGGCCCGGTAATCGCCCCTGGGTGGGCGGCTTGGCCCGCTGGAGTGTCCCGGCCGAGTTCGAGGCGTCCGTCCGGCCTCGGCGCGCCACCGGCCCCGGAGCCCGACCCGCCAACTGGCCCGTCCAACTGGCCGGCCCGACCAACCGGCCCGACCCGCCGACCCGCTGACCGACCTGGCTGATCCGGCGGTTCGCCAAAGGAGTCTGCATGGCGTCCGACAAGGGTTTTGATGCTTTTTTCCGGCGCGTGACGTCGGAGACGGACGTGGAGAGCCAGTCCGACCTGGCCCGGGTGCTCGGGGTGGGGCGGGCCGCCGTGTCCCTGGCCAAGCGCAAGGACATGATCCCGTCCCGCTGGGTCCTGGAGCTCTCGGGCCGTTACGGCCTGGACCCGGGCTGGCTGGAGTCGGGCCGGGGCGAGCCCCGGTCCGGCGGAGATCCCATGCTGGAGGAGTTCATCACCGTGCCCCGGGTGGTGGCGCGGCTCTCCGCCGGGGGCGGCTCCTTCGAGACCGAGGGCCGCATCGAGGGCCACTATGCCTTCCGGGGCGAATGGCTGCGCAGTCGGGGACGGCCCGAGAGCATGGTCATTATGCAGGTGGTGGGCAACAGCATGGAGCCCGAGATCCACGACGGCGACCTGGCCCTGGTGGACCAGTCCAAGCAGAACCTGCTGGCGGGCGGCATCTACGCCGTGGGCGTGGAGGACACCGTGCTGGTCAAGCGCATCGAAAAGCTGCCGGGCCAGCTCGTGCTGCACAGCGACAACACCGACTACAGCCCGGTCCGCCTCTCGGGCGACGAGCTGGACAGCGTGCGCATCATCGGCAAGGTCATCTGGACCTGCCGCGACTACCACTGACCCGGGCCCGGGCGGCGCATTACCGGCAAGCCATCCCGGCCTGCCGCGACGACCACAGCCCCGGGGTCAAGCGGTGGCGAGCAGCCCCGGCAAGGCCGCTGCCCGCGTCGTGTTGCTCCCTGTCTGGTGGGCGTCCGTTCTTCGGTGTTTTTGGCCCGTCCTCACCCCAGTTTTGCTCTCGCCAGGTCCGCCCTTCGGGCAACGGGCCGTACAGCGTGCGCATCAGCGGAAGGTGATGTGGACCTGTCGCGCTGACCGGGGCCAAGCGGCGTGCGCAGCCCCGGCAAGGCCGCTGCCCCCGCCGCGCAGCCCCGGCCCGGTGGGCCCAGTTCCTCTGCGTGTTGTCCGCCCCAACCCTCTTTCCGTTTTATCCCCGCTCGCCTCTCGGGCGACGGGCGCCACAGCGTGCGCATCGCCGGCAAGGTCATCTGGACCTGCCGTGACGACCGCTGCCCAGGCCAGGGGGGGCGCATTACCGGCAGGGCCATCTCGACCTGCCGCGGCGACCACCGCCCCGGGGCAAGTGGTGTGCGCATCCCCGGCAAGGCCGCTGCCCCCGCCGCGTTGTCCCCTGTCCGGGGGCGTCCGTCTCCCGGTGTTTTTAGCCCGCCCTCGCCCCAATTTTGCTCTCGCCAGGTCCGCCCTTCGGGCGACGGGCCGTACAGCGTGCGCATCAGCGGAAGGTGATGCGGACCTGTCGCGCTGACCGGGTCCCGCGGCGTGCATCCCCGGCAGGACTGCTGCCCCCGCCGCGCTGTCCCCGCCCGGCGGGCGGCCCGGCCGCCGGTGCTTTTCGTCCGCCCGTACCTCATTCCCGCGCTGTCCCGTCTGCCCGGACACGGGCCGGGTGGCGTGCGTACCCCCGCCAAGGTCACTGACCTCGCGCGCCGCCCCAGCTGGGGGCGTTTCCCTGTGCGCTTGGCTCGCCCCCATCTCTTTCCCACCTTATTCCCGCCCGCCCCACGTCCCCGCCGTGTTCCCCCGTCCCCCCCCCGAGTCCTCCTCCCCCCATCCGACCATCGCCTGGCCGACGCCTTATGGTGCGCTTTCGGCCCGCCCCCGTTCTTTTTGGGGGGCCCGCGTCTTGTTCGACGCGCCTCTACGGCGTTCTCTCACAACGCGTTTCTTCGGCCTGCCCCCCCATCCCCTCCTTTCGGCCTGCCGCCCATCCCCCGCCTTCCCTGACGCAAAATCTTTGATGCGTTCCGTCTCCGTTGGGCCAAACCAAGCCGACTCCGACCGCGGCGGTGTCCGCGTGATGCGACGTTCCCGTCGCTTCCGGAGGAGGGGAGGGCGGGCGGTGCCCGGCGTTCCGGCTTCGGAAGGGACACGGCTGGTCGGCCTCGGCCGCTGGGCGGATTCCGTCGAGCGGCCGCTACGGGAATGGGCAGGCGGCGGTGCACCAGGAGGGCCGGGCGGGCCCGGCAAGGACAATCGGGGGGGCGGTATTCCGATGTTTCGTTTAAAATGCTGGATAAAATTACGGAATATAATTTTCCGAAAAAGTGTTAATTTAACATTGACAAAATGTTGATCTTTGATAACCTGTCGACATGAACATATGGCGATCCGTGTCAAGCGCGCGGGGCGTCAGGGAGGCGATCATGCAGGAGCGGTATTGTTCGTGTGGCGGCAAGGTGCTGGTGGAGTATGGGCATGGGACGCGCCGCAACGTGGTGGTCCGGTACTGGAGCTTCTGCCGGGCGGGCGGGGTGACGGTCCGGGTCTGCCCGCATTGCGGCCGTCCGCTCGACATCCACGGGCTGCGCTGACCGCGGCGTCCAATACCGCCCGGTCCGGCGTCCCGGCGTCCCGGCGTCCCGGCGTCCCGGCGTCCTGGCGTCCTGGCGTCCCATATTCGGTGTCAATCCGCTCAGTGGCCGGGGCGGGGTGTTGCTAGGGGGTGGCGGGTTGTGTCGGGTAGCGTCGGGTAGTGGCGGGTAGCGTCGGGACGGCGCGGGCTGCTTGGCCCGGACTGGGCCCAGCCACGGGGGGGGGGCGTGGGGCACGGCGAGGCTGCGCCCGGAGGGCTTTCGGGTGCGTGGCCGCGACGAAGGCAATGGGCTTTTTCGTAGGGTAAAGTGGCCTCCCGGCCGCCTGGGCCGCACGTCCGCGGCTGCCTGGGAGCCGTCCCGTCCGGCCGGTCAGGTTGAGCTGTCTGGACCACGCGACTGCGGACATCTGCTTCGGGACGATGCCGTGGCGATTTTTCCCGAATCAGTTTTCACGGGCCGCCGACGTCTCGTCCGGATTTTTGGGGCGCCTGAGTCCGGCCCTAGGCTACGCCCTGGGGGCGCGGCCTAGGGCGCGCGGGGTACGCGACACGGAGTCTGTCCGAGCGGGACATAGAGGCGGCGCGGCCGCTGGCGCGCGGGGTACGCTCGACGTACATGCTCATCCTCGCCAACTATAGCGGCGCGGCCGCGGCGCTCGGGGTACGCCCACGATGCCGTAACGCTCGGTATTGGAGGCGACGGCGCGATCCTGGACGCCCGGAGCATGCCGGGACCCGCACCAACTGCCGCTGCCTTCCGGGCAAGCGGCCGCGGACATCCGCGCCTGTCGGCCTGGGTTTCGAGCGTCTGCATTCCCCCCGGCGCGCGGCTGCGGCCGCCCGTTCAAACTGGCGTGCATCACGCCACGTTTCTGGTCCCCGTGCACGTAGCCGCTACCATCGGCGCTGCGGCGATGCCGGCGATTCTCGCCCAAACCAAGCTTTGCGACCCGCTCATGCTCGCGCCGGTATGGCGCTGGGCAGCCTGGAGCCGGCCCTCGGATGCGCCCGGGGGACATGGGGAGCGTCGGGGCGGCGTCAGGGCCGCGCCGGAACGGCGTCAGGGCGACGTCGGGGCGGGCCCGGTGGCAGGGCGGGCCCGGTGGCAGGGGGGGCCCGGTGGCAGGGGGGGGGCCGGGGCGGCCGTGAATTTTGTCGGAGGCATTGTCGGGGGCGGCCTGCGGTGCGGTGCGGCCGGGCGGCCCGCGTCGTTGCGGGCGGGAAAGGCGTCCGGCGCGACGCACTTTGGCGGCCTGTTGACGTAATATTCCGATATTGTTTTTAAATACCCCGAGGCTACGAAAATGGCAGGGCGTCGCCGTCCTGCCGTTTTGTCGTGAAATTGCCAAATATTAAGGATTGACAAGACTCGATTTTCAACATAGTTCACAAAAAGACTATAATTTTTCTAGACTGGATTTGCCCGGGGTCGAGTCAGGACGCCCGTGACCGAGCGGAGGAAATGTGCCGAAGCTTAAGGAAAAATCCAGTAAGTTCATTGGATTCGCATCGGCCCGGCGGCCGTGTTCCCTGCCGTGGCCGATGTCGGGCGTTGCGTCCCGCATGTCGCCGGTTCGGACCACGAGGGCGATGGGGGCGGACCGGGGCGAGGGTTGCGGGACGGTGAGCGCTCGCATGACTCCGGTCTGGCGGGTGCGCTTCCCTGGTTGGGGAGCGCCCGGCCCGCGCAGCGCGCAGCGCCTCTCCTCGCCAGCGCCGGGTGGCGGTGCCCCGGGTGGCCGCCGCCGCGGGAATGCGGTGGGCGCGACCGGGTGGAACGGCGTGGGCCGGTACGCCGGGAACGATGTTTCGGCCGTTCGGCCCGGACGGGAAGGGACGCCCTGGGTTGGACGGATGACAAGGCGGCACGGGCGCACAGGCCGGTGCTGCGCATGAATTTCCGGTGCGTCCGCGCCCCATGGGACCGGCCCCGCCTGACGGCGGGAGACCGGCCGGGGCCGGCCGACCGGGGTGGTCGCAGGGTGCAGACTGCGGCCGACCGTCGGGCCTGCGCTCTCGGGGGGGAGGCCGCAGGGGGTTCCGAGGCTGTCGGGCCGGGCCGGGAACATCGGCCGGGCCGCGACGCCGCGGACCGGGGCGGCGGGGGCCGGGCGCTTGGCCCGGCTCGGGTAACGACTGAGGGCGGGACGTGAGGAAAAAGAAGAAGATCGACTCCACGGAAGAGCTCCTGGACATCATCCGGGACGACGCTTCCGCTGTCTCCTCGTCCGCGCCGACCGCCGAGGCCCAGGAACCCCCGCCAATCCGACCCGGCAAGGTCCGCCCTCCCAAGGAACGTCCCGCCCCCGCCAAGAAGAAACGCCTGCTTCCTGAAAAACGGCATCGTCCCCGGGCGAAACGCCCCCTCTGGGGCGGCAACCGCAAGACCACGGTGGCCATCGACCTGCGGCCCGACAGCCTGGTGGTGGTCAGGATGGCCCGCCGCGACCGGGGCGGGCAGATCCTGGACATGGAGCGCATCCCCCTGCCCGGATCGCCGCCGAGCCAGGACGCCCAGGTGGAGGCGCTGCGCGCGCTGGGCAAGCGCCTGGGCCGCCGGGACAAGGTCTGGAGCGTCCTGCGCACCGGCGACATGGACATCAACCTGGTGCGCATCCCCAAGGTCCCGGCCAAGCGCGTGTCCGACACCGTCTACTGGCAGCTCCAGAAGGAGCGCAAGTTCGACGACGCGGAGTACGTGGTGGATTTCCGGGTCATCGGTCCGGTCAAGGACAACGGCGTGTCCAAGATCGAGGTCATGGCCTGCCTGGCCAAGCGCTCCGAAGTGGACCAGATCGTGGAGACCTTCCGCAAGGCCGGCGTGCCCCTGACCGGCGTGACCACCATCCCCAACGCCTTCCAGGGGGTGTACGCCGCGGGCTGGTGCGACTGCGGCGAAGGCCTGTGCGCCAACGTCCACGTGGACGCCGATTTTTCCTGCATCAGCATCCTCAGCGGCGCGCAGCTCCAGTTCACCCGGACCATCAAGTCCGGCACGGTGAGCATGGCCGAGGAGCTGCTGGACGCCTACAACACCCGCCACGGCAAGTCCCAGGCCCCGGCCGCTCCGGCCGCCCCCGCCCCGTCGCCCGAGGGCGACCTGGACGGCCCCTCCCTGGAGATGGCCCCCGCTCCCGCTCCGGCCGCCGCCCCCCCGGCTCCGGAGACCCCGCCCATGGAGCTGTGCCGGATGCAGGAGGCCCTTGAGGGCTGCCTGTGCCGCCTGGAGGACCGGGCGACCCTCCCGGACGGGTCCCTGGAACGCGCCGAGGTCGTCACCCTGGTGACCCCGGCCCTGGACCGCATCTCCCGGCAGGTGGAGCGCACTCTGGACTACCACCATTCGCGCACCCAGCAGCGCTGTGACCGGCTGCACCTGTCCGGCGAGGTCTTCGCCTGCCTCGAAATCCGCAACCAGATCGCCGAGCAGCTGGGCATGGAGGCCTCCCTGTTCGATCCCGTGGCCGGGTCCGGCCAGACCACGGCCCAGGCCACCCTGGCCACGGAGCGCGAGCGGCTGGCCTTTGCCGAGGCCGTGGCGGCCTGTCTGAGCGACGAGGCGCGGACCATCAACCTCAGCCAGACCTACAAGGCGCGGGACCGGGCCCGGCGGCGTCGGCTGCTGGACAATGCCGTCTCCCTCGCCTTCCTGGTGCTGGTGATGGTGGCCGCCGGGGCCTTTTTCTGGACCGGGCAGATGGTCAAGGAGCGCCAGGCCCGGCTGCATGTCCTGGAGGCGCAGCTCGCCGTGCAGCCCAAGGTGGACGCCGACGTCCTCCGGGCCCTGGCCGGGAAAATGGAGGCGGCGCAGGCGCGCCTGCGCTCCAACGGCGAACGCTACCAGTCCCAGGCCGTGCTGTCGGAGCTGTCCGCCCAGACTCCCCAC
>JBFWIY010000139.1:0-6921 GCA_050255855.1 Desulfovibrionaceae bacterium | reverse complement strand
GGATGATCGCGGCCGCTCACGGGCTCCTGGCCCGCCGCGCCGCCACCCGGGCCCGCCGCGCCGCCCTGGCCCCCCTGGCCGCGCCGCCGGAGTTGCGGTCCACCCGCGGGCTGGCGGACCTGATTTCCAGCCTCAGCACAATAGAATCCCAGCGAAAAACCGTCACGGCCCGGCAGGAGCGTCTGCAAGGACTCCAAGAATCTCCAACAATCCGATCATCAGGGCCGCTCACGGACCTGCTCGCCCGGATCACCCGCGCCCAGGCCGAAGCCGAACGCCGCCGCGCCCGGCTGGACGACCTGGACCAACGCCTGCGCGCCCTGCGCCGGGACATCGCCGCCCGGCTGGACGAGATCGGGGCCTGCCCGCTCTGCGGCCAGCACCTGGACGCCGCCGCCTTCCTGCCCGACCTGCCCGGCACGGAGGCCGACACGTGAGATACGAAACCGTCCGGGCCTCCGGCCTGCTCTTCATCGCGGACCCGCACCTGGCCGACACCCCGCCCGGCCAGCGCCTGCCCGGCTACCGCGAGCAGATCCTCCACAAGGTCGAACTCTGCCTGGCCCGCGCCCGGGAGCTGGACCTCTGCCCGGTGCTGCTCGGCGACCTGTTCCACTGGCCCCGCGACAACTCCAACCAGCTCCTGGTGGCGCTCATCGACCTGCTCCGCCCCCAGCGCCCCTTCGCCCTGGTGGGCAACCACGACAAATACCAGGCCCGGCTCACCAGCGACGTGTCCCTGGCCGTGCTCCAGGCCGCCGGGGTCCTCCGCCTCCTGGACGAGCCCGGGCCCCAGTTCGTGCTCGAAACCCCGTCCGGCCGCGCCCTGGTCGGCGCCAGCCCGGACGGCGCGCGCCTCCCGGCCCGCTTCGACCGCGACCCCGACACCCCGGACACCGTGCTCTGGCTCACCCACCACAACCTGCGCTTCCCCGACTTCCTGGAAGGCACCCACCGGCTGCGCGAGATCCCGGGCGTGGACCTGGTGGTCAACGGCCACATCCACCGCCCCCAGCCCACCGTGACCACCGGCGCGACCACCTGGGTCAACCCGGGCAACATCACCCGGCTCACCTTCTCCCGCCACAGCCTGGAGCGCATCCCCGCCGCCCACCTCTGGCGGCCGGGCATGGCCCAGCCCGAGCGCTGGGACATCCCCCACCTGCCCTTCTACGAGGTCTTCCCGGACCAGCCCTTCCCCACGGACGAGGCCGCGCCCGACGCCCCCTCCCGCTTCCTCCAGGGCCTGGAGCGCCTGGCCTGGCGACGCACCCACGAAGGCATCGGCCTGAAACAATTCCTCCAGGACAACCTCAACCCCGACGCCCCGGAGCACGACCTCATCTGGGAGCTCTACGAGGAGGTCACCCGCGATGACCGCACATAGCCACGTCCCCCCCGCCGGGCCCGGCCCCGACCAGGACCAGCGCCTGGAGGCCGAACTGGCCGGACTCAAGAAACAGTTCGAACGCCTGCGCGACGAACGCCTGCGCACCGAACGCGACCTGGACAACCTGGACCGCCAGCTCGACGAACTCCGCGCCCAGGCCCGCGCCGACTACGGCACCGACGACCCGGCCGAACTGGCCCGCATCCTGGAGCAGCGCCGCGCCGAAAACCAGCGCCTGGTGGCCGAATACCGCGACCACGTGGCCGGCATCCAGCGCGACCTGGACCAGGTGGAGGCCGACGTGCGCGCCGGTCGCAAGGACCCGGCATGACCCCCGACCGCCCCGCCGCCCCCGGCCCCCTGGGCCCGGACCCCGCGGCCCCGGCCGACGCCGCCCCCCTGGAGGCCGCCCGGGACCTGACCCGACGCCTGGACCGCCTCGCGGCCCGCGCCGAGACCTGGACCGAACTCCACGCCGAGACCCGCGCCCGGCTCACCCAGGCCCGCGACTTCCTGGACCTCGCCCCCCTGGCCGAACACGCCATCGAAGACCTGTCCACCGCCCTGTTCGGCGAGGTCCTGGACGAGATCGAGGCCAACCTCACCTTCGCGGTCCAGGAAATCCTGGGCCAGCGCCGCACCGTGGTCACCCAGCGCGAAGTCCGCGCCGGACGCCTCCAGGTGGCCTTCCTCATCCACAACCCGCCCGAGGCCGCCCCGGCCGACGCCGACACCCCCAACGACGCCCCCGAGGCCGACGCCAAGCCCCCAAAGGCCCCGGACCCCTGCGCCGAAGACATCCTCACCGGACAGGGCGGCTCCGTGGCCAACATCCTCTCCGTGGGCCTGCGGCTCATCGCCCTGAGCCAACTCGACCCGGCCCGACACCGCCCCTTCCTCGTCCTGGACGAACAGGACTGCTGGCTCAAACCCGAACTCGTCGCCCCCTTCATGAAACTCGTCCGCGCCATCGCCCGACGTCTGGGACTCCAGGTCCTGGTCATCTCCCACCACCCGCTCGACCGCTTCATCTCCGCCGCGGACCAGATCCTCAGCCTCACCCCCAGCCGGGAACACGGGGCCAAACTGGAACGGCTGCGGTAGCCCCGGCTACGCGAGTCAGAAAGGCCTCCCCGTGCTGCGCAGGACGCCGTGGCGCTAAGCGCCTGGTCGCATTCGCGCCCAGCCGGCCAAGCGCCACGTTGCGGCGGCCGGGGGGGCAGGCCGGGGCCTAAAGGGAAAAGGCTGGGGGAAAGAGAGAGGGAGGGCCGGAGATGGGGGCGCTCTACCACGGGATTTGGGGGGAGCGCTGCCTCCGGCGCGCCGTGGCGACAGCTCCCCGGAAACTCGTCCCCATAAAACCCGCGTGAACGGGCCCCCTCTGCTGAAGAAGGGACCCATTCCCGGGGTTCGTCTCGCTCCCGTCCCTAGAAGAGCACGCGCGCGGCGGGGGGGGAGAAGAGGGCTTCGCCGCGCAGGGGGAAGACGGGGTCGTGGGGGGTGGTGTGGGGCTCGCCGTGGGGAGCGTCATTTTTCCCACGGCCGAGAAGCAGGCAGTCCGGGCACAGGGCCCCGCCCTTGATGGTCAGGTAGAAATCCAACGAAGCTATTGGTTTGCCGCAGAAATCGCAGGTGATGCCGTCCATGGTCGTCTCCCGTGATGCAGGTTGTGGGTTGCACGTGACGGGAGAAAAGCAAGAAGCGCGCCAACCCGTTGGGACGGGGGGCGGCGGTGGCCCTTGGGGGCCCGGTCGGGACGAGGCGGGGCGGCGGGTCAGCCCGCGCGCAGGGCGGCCCGGAGGTCGTGGCGCAGGTCGTCCAGGCTCATCTCCTGGATGGCGGCTGGCGCGGCCGGGGCGGGGAAGAGCCGGAGGATCTCGTGGCGCGGGGTGAGGCCCTGGGCCAGGCAGGAGCTGCACACCGGGCCGAGCTCCGTGGGCATGGAGAAGTCGTGGGGCTCGATGCGGCCGTGGCAGAGGCGGCAGCGCGGGGTGGCGGGGCGGGGGTGTTTCATGGCGGTCCTCCGGGGTTTGTCGTCGGGAGGGCCGTTACAAGATGTGTGCCGGGCCGGGGGATCAGGCGGAGCGGGGCGGGCCCTGGGGCGGGGGCAGGGAGGAGGCGGCGGGCGCATCCCCGCGGGAAAGCAGCCAGACCGCGGCCAGGGGCAGCACGGTGGAGGGAATGGCGAGCCAGCCCACCACGGCCTGCTTGTCGGCCCAGTTCAGGGAGGTGGCGGCCATGCCCAGCGCGCCCATCAAAAATATGACGAAGGTGAGCACCGAGGAGGCCGCGCCCACGTCGCGGTCCACCTGTTCCAGGACCACGTAGTTGCTGATGGGGCGGCTGGCCCCGAGGAACACGCCCATGACGGCCATGGGCGCGGCCAGGGCCAGGGGCGAGGGGAGCCCGGACAGGAGGATGAGGGCCACGGCGCTCAGGAGCATGCCCACCAGGGAGCCGATGAGGATCTGCCGGGCGTTGAAGTGGCGGGTGAGGCGGGTGCAGAGGAAGGACCCGGACATGACGCCCAGGGCGTTGGCCCCGAAGTAGAGGCCGTAGGCCTGTTCGCTCAGGCCGAAGTGGGTGATGTAGAGGTCCGCGGACGCGGCCACGAAGGCGAACATGGGCAGGTTCACCACGGAGAAGGCCATGGTGTAGCCCATGTAGCGCCGGTTGCGCAGGAGCACGAGATAGCGCCCGGCCACGGCGCCCAGGCCGCCGGTGGTGCGTTGGAATTCGGGTTCGGTCATGAGCAGGGCGCCCGCCAGGGCCACGGCCCCCACCAGGGCCTGGGCCGTGAAGATGAAGCGCCAGGAGGCGAACTGGAGGATGAGGCTGCCCAGGGTGGGGGCGCTCATGGGGGCCAGACCCACGATGACGCCCATGATGGCCAGGATGCGCTGGCGTTCCGCGCCCTGGTAGTAGTCCTTGCTCAGGGCCAGGCCCAGGGCCGCGGCGGCGGCCGCGCCCGCGGCCTGGACGGCGCGGGCGGCGATGAGGGTCCAGATGCCCGGGCTCATGGCGCAGCCCAGGGTGCCGAGGATGAAGAGGACGATGCCGGCCAGGAGCACGGGGCGGCGTCCCACGCGGTCGGAGAGCGGGCCGTGGACGAGCAGGAACAGGCTGAACGTGCCGAAGTAGATGATCAGCGTGAAGTTGGCCAGGAACAGGCCGATGCCCCAGCGCTCCTGGAGCATGGGGATGGCCGGGAGATACATGTCCGTGGAGAGGGGCGGGAAGGCCGCCAGCAGGGACAGGAACAGGACGCGCCAGAAATTGGTCACGGGCGCTCCGGGGCCGGGGGCGTGGCGGTGCGGGACGGGGCGTCGTGGCGCAGGCGGCGGGCGTTGGCCTCCACGCGCTTGAGCATGGCCAGGAACCGGGCCTTTTCATCCTCGTCGAAGCCGTCCAGGAGCTGTTCGCCGGTCTCGGTCAGCACGGAGAAGATGCGCGGGGCGAGTTCGGCCCCGGCCTCGGTGACGAGGAGCCGGTTCATGCGGCGGTTGCTCTCCACGGCCTCGCGCCGCACCCAGCCGTCGGCCTCCAGGCGGCCCAGGGCCCGGGCGGTGCAGGCCTTGTCCACGTAGAGCCGCCGGGCCAGGTCGTCCTGGCTGCACCCGTCGCGGCGCAGCAGGGAGGTCAGGAACACGTAGCGCCCCTGGTCCAGGCCGAGGTCGGCCAGCCGGGCGGAGAGGTGCAGGCGCAGGGCCCGGGCGATGACCGAGACCCGCCGTCCCACCCAGGAGCGGCGGGGCACGGCCTGGCGCGGGTCGGCGGCCGAGTCGGGGGCCGGAGAGGAGGTCGAGTCGGAGGCCGGATCGGCGGCCGGATCGGAGGTCGGAGAGGGCCCGGCGGTCTTGGGAGAAAGGGAATCCGGAACGGCGGAGGCGCGGCCTTGGCTCACGACGGGCTCCTTTGTTTCACTCGCAACAATGTGGAGGGCTGATGTAGGACCGCGGGAAGCGGTTGTCAACCGCCCACCATTCCGGACCGGGCTGGGGGCCGGGGCCGCCAAGCGGATCCCCAACCAGGATTATTTGAACAAGGCTCTGGGGGGGAGAAAGAGGGCGCGGAGGCCGCCCCGGGGACCGCAACGGCCCCAAGATCAACCCTGCGGGCGTGCAATAGCCCAGCCGGGCCGCCCGCGGCCCTGATTCCTCCCTTTCCCGGCCGAACCGAAAAAGGCGCGGACGGACCGTGCGCATCCGCACGTGTCCGCCGCGCCTTGTGCGCTCCCGCCGCGTCGGCGGCCTTCCGGCCCGCGCCTAGGCGCTGAGCGCCGCCGCGATGCGCTCCTGGTCCGCCGCGGTGAGGTACGGATGCATGGGCAGGCTGAAGATGCGCTTGCTGGCGTCCTCGGCCACCGGGAACTCCCCGGGCTTGCCGCCCAGGTGCTTGAAGGTCCCCTGCAGGTGCAGACACCGCGGATAATACACCGCGGTGGGGATGCCCGCCTTGGCCAGACGCTCGCGGCAGGCCTCGCGGACGGACTCGGACTTGGCCAGCACGGAATACTGGGCCCAGGCCGAACGCATGCCCTCGGCGACGTAGGGCGTCACCAGCCCGGAGCCCGCCAGCAACTCGTCATAGCGCTTGGCCACGGCCTGGCGGGCGAGGATCTCGTCCTCGAAGATGTCCATCTTGGCCAGCAGCACCGCGGCCTGCAGGGTGTCCAGACGGCCGTTGATGCCCAGGCGCACGTTGTCGTAGCGCTCCTTGCCCTGGCCGTGCACGCGCAGGGACACCAGCAGCTCGGCCAACACCGGGTCGTGGGTGAAGCAGGCCCCGCCGTCGCCATAACAGCCCAACGGCTTGGCCGGGAAAAACGAGGTGCAGGCGATGTCGCCCAGACTACAGGTGCTCCGGCCGCGATGCTGCGCGCCGAAACTCTGGGCCGCGTCCACGATGAGCGCCAGGTCGTGCTTCCGGGCCCAGGGCAGGATGCGGTCGTAGTCCGCGGGCTGGCCGAACAGGTCCACCGGGATCACGGCCTTGATGGTCAGCTCGGGATGCTCCTTGACCACCCGCACCCGCGCCGCCTCCAGGGCCTCCGCGTCCACGTTGTAGGTGCGCGGGTCGATGTCCGCAAACACCGGCGTCGCCCCCACCAGCCCCACCGCCCCGGCCGTGGCCACGAAGGTGAAAGGCGTGGTCAACACCGCGTCCCCGGGCCCCACGCCCAGGGCCATGAGCGCCAACACCAGGGCGTCCGTGCCCGAGGCGCACCCAAAGGCGTACTCCACCCCGGCATACTCGGCCAGACGCTGCTCCAACTCCCCGTTCTCCGGGCCGAGAATGAACCCCGCCCGCTCCAACACCGCGTCCATGTTCGCCCGGACCTGGGACTGAATGCGCCGATACTGCGCCTTGAGATCAATGAAAGGCAACATGTCGTCTACCCATCCTTTGCGGTCTCGACGGGCCGGTCCAACCCGGCCGCCAGCCGCCAGCACTAGCCAATCTGCCCGACGCGCGCAACCGGGAGAGGACGGGGAGGCCTCCGGCGGGGGGGGGGGGGGGGGGGGGGGGGG
>JBFWIY010000138.1:2430-6934 GCA_050255855.1 Desulfovibrionaceae bacterium | reverse complement strand
AGGGCCAGGCCCGCCAGGGGCAGCAGGAGCGAGGCCCCCAGCCAGGCCGGGGTGGAGCAGGCGAAGGCCGTCAGACCGCGGCCCAGGGCCCGCCAAAGGGCGCGCAGGAGGGAGGCGAGCATGGCGGGACGCTACTCCGAGCCCGGGGCGGGCGTCAACGAGGGGACGGGATTTTCGGGAAAAAGAGAAGGGGAATCAGTCGTCCTGCCCGCCGGCGTTCCGGCTCCTCCGGGTCCGGGCGCAGAGCTCCAGGGCCAGGGGCAGCAGGGCCCGGGCCAGGGCCAGCACCCCGGCGGCGTCGGGGTGGAACCCGTCGGCCAGGAGCTTGCCCGGGTCGTTCAGGAAGGGAGCGGTGACGTCCGGGAAGAACAGGGCCCCGTGGCGCGCCGCCACCCGGGCGAACACCGGATTGAAGGCCCGGACGTAGGCCGGGTCCGCGCTTTCGCCCACCGCCCCGGCGTCGAATCCGGTGAGCAGCAGGGGGCGCGGGGCCAGCCGGGCGCAGATGGCGTCCAGGTCGGCCTCCACCTGCGCCGGGGCGCGGTCCAGAAAGGCGTCGTTGGCCCCGAACTCCACGATCACGGCGTCCGGACCGGCGCGCCGCACGGCCTCCACGCGGCGCAGGCCGTCGGCCGCGGTCTCGCCGCTGATGCCGAAGTTGCGCACGGTGCAGGCCTGGCCCGCCTGGCGCAGCAGGTCCTGGAGCTGGACGGGCAGGGCCTGGTCCGGGGCCAGGCCCCAGCCCTGGGTCAGGCTGTCCCCCAGGCAGGCCAGGGCCGGTCCGCTCACGCCGCGCCCTGCCGGATCCAGTCGGCCACCCGCTTGGCCTCGCCCGGCCAGCCCTCGGAGAGCCGCAGCTCCAGGAAGGTCCGGAAGCAGGTGTCGAAGAACGCCCAGCAGGCGTCCATGAGGTAGTATTTCTCCAGGGCCGCCCCGTCCGGGTCGTCCTTGCCGTCCTCCACCTTGGGGGTCTTGAGGGCGGACAGGGACAGGTCCTGGGCCTTGATCTGGAAGGTGAAGGAGTCCGACCCGGACTCCACGCGCAGGTGGGCCCGGCTGACCTTCTTGCCGCGGGCCAGGCCGGTCATGGCCTCGGCCAGCATGTTGCGCGGGCTGGTCACTGTGGCGGTCTCCACGTTTTCGGAGTCCCCGCCCTGCACCGAGACCTTCTGCTCGAAGGCCACCACGAACTCGCGGCCGTCCGGGGTGGTGAAGGTGTCCTCCCCGTCCTCCACGCGGTACCAGAGCCAGGTGAGGAAATCCTGGCCCAGGACGGCGTTTTCGCGTTCCGCAATGATGAGATCCATATGTCCTCCGGCCGCTACACGAAGGCGGTGGGTTCGAGGTCCTCCAGGCGCTTGGCCTGGTCCGGGCCGAGCATGTCCAGGGCCAGGAAGAAGGGGGCAAGGGGCTCCAGGCGCAGCTCGAAGGTCATCTGGAACAGGTCCTCGAAGAGCAGCCGGGCCTTGCTGTTGGCCGTGCCCAGGTAGAGGCGGTTGGCCCCGTGGTCCCAGATGCAGTCGAACACCGCCGGGACGGGCAGGGACCGGGCGCGCAGCCGGAGCATCACCTGCTCCTTGATCTCCTTCTTGCGGGCCCGGGACACGAAGTCGCGGCCCTGCTCCTTGGCCTGGCGGGCCTCCTGGCGCAGGGCGATCTCGGCGTGCTTCTTGAGCACGGCCGGGGCCACGCGCCGGGTCTCCAGGCGCAGGGTGAAGCAGAACAGCGCGCCCTTCTCCGGGCTGGACACGGACCAGGTGACGTCCAGCATGTCGTCGAAGTTGGTCCAGCCGAAGGAGCGCTCGTCGGCGGTGGCGTCGATGTCCTTGAAGGCGAACTCCTTCAGCTTCTGGGGCACCTGCTGGAGCAGGACGTCGGGGACGGGGTCGACGATGCGGTATCGGGTGAGCGCCGTGCTGGCGCCGAGAATGCCCACGGGGGACCTCCTGAGGATGGGGTTCGGAAGTCCCCTGGGTAGAATCTTGCGGGGGCCCGGTCAAGGGGAACGGGGCCGGGGCAGGGGGGCGCGGACCGGGGCCACGGGGAGGGCCGGGCCGTCCCGCCTTGCCTTTTGCCGGGCCGGACATTATTTTTTCCGGACACGCCGCACCGAGGAGGCCGACCATGCACCAGGAACATCGCATCGCCCTGAAGGCCCTGCTGCGCGAACGCGCCGAGCGCGTGCGCGAGCTGGAGACCCGGGCCGGGCGGACCATCGAACAGGACCACGACCAGGCCGGGTACGCGGCCCTCATGCGCGCCAAGGCCGAGCTGCTGGCCGACCTCCACGACGACTGCCGCGCCCTGCTGGACGGCGCCACGCCGGACGAGGCCCGGCGCATCGAGGCCTTTTCCCGCAGCGCGGGCAATTCCCTGGACGTGGGCAGCGTGTTCTACATGTCGGCCCTGCTCTATCCCGAGGACCATCGCCCCGGGCAGCCCAATGACCTGGAGCGGTTCGCCGACGCGCTGTAGGCGGGCCGTTTGTCCGCTTTTACGCCCTGCGCCGTGTTGCAGGGGGGTGACACGAACCGCCCGGAAGGATATGGTGATCCCCGCCTCGGACCGGAGAGGGCCGGGGCGAGAGGGTAGATCATGACCATATCCCCAGGGCCCGAGGCGGCCGGACGCCCGTTGCGCATCCTCCTGGTGGAGGACAATGCGGACAACGTGCTGGTGATCCAGCTCTACCTGCGGGGCTATCCCTTCGACATCGTGGTGGCCGAGGACGGGCGGCAGGGGGTGGACCTGTTCCTGACCCAGGCCTTCGACCTGGTGCTGCTGGACCTGTTCATGCCCGTCATGGACGGCTACGAGGCGGTGCGGCTCATGCGCGAGCACGAGGCCGCCGCGGGCAAGGCGCACACCCCCATCCTGGCCGTCACCGCCCACGCCTCGGACGAGAACGAACGCCGCGTGCGCCAGGCGGGCTGCGACGGCTACCTGACCAAGCCCATCCCCAAGGCCCGGCTCATCCAGGCCATCGCCGAGGCCACGGAGCGCCTCTGACCCCGGCTAGAGCTTGATGTTGAGGATCTCGTCGGGCAGGGTCCGCTTGCTCCGGCGCAGCTCCGCGGCCCGCTTCTGGGCTTCGAGCACCACCTTGTGCAGCCCGTCCTCCTGGTGGCGGTCCGGGTCCTGGAACCTCAGGCCCAGCACGCCGTTTTCGCAGCGGATGACCGTGGCCGGGACCTTGGAGACGAACAGGGTCTGGGGCGGCAGGCCCAGGGAGATGGTGAGCCGGGTGCCGGGCTTGACCCGGGCCTGGCAGACCAGCGCCACGCCGCCGACGCTCACGTCCCGGACCTTGAGCTTCTTGCCCAGCTCGGCCACGTTGGCCACGAGCCCGGGAAAGCCCACCCGGAAGCACTTGCGCCGTTCCTTGCGGTTCACGGCCTCGGTGTCGTCGAGGTTGAAGGAGATGCCGAAGCCCTTGGGGGTCTCGGCGTCGTCGGGCAGCTCCGGGGCCGCACCGCGCCGGGCGGGCTTGTCGCCCTTGGCCAGGGTCACTTCCAGCTCCTGCGGGGCGGGTCCGGCCTCGGGGACGGGTTTCTTCTTTTTTTTCTTTTTGCGGGGGGGCGGGGCTTCGTCGCCCGCGGCCACGCCGTGGGCGGCGGCAGCGGCCGCCCGGGCCGCGGCGGCCGGGTCCGGGGCCGGCTCGGGCTTGGGGGCCTTTTTCTTCTTCTTGCGGGGGGGGACTCCGGGGCGTCGGGGGCCGGGGCCGGGGCGGCCTTGGCGCGGGGCCTGGGCCCGGCCGCGCCTGCGGCCTTGGGGTCGGGCCGGGGCCGGACCTTGGCGCGCTCCGGGCGGACGGAGGCGGCAGTGCGGTTCCGTCCCAGGCGGGACAGAAGCGTCCGGAAGAAATCCAGCAGACCCATGCTTCAATGCACCTCGAATGAGCCCCTGATTCCGCTGTTAGACTCTCCCGTCATCTTTGGCAAGCCGGGGAGCCCGCGGAATGGGGTGTTCGGTTCGCCCGCCCCCTTGACACGAACTGCCCGAAAGGCATAGGAAACACAAGCGACCCAGAACCGCATCGGAGGAAGCATGATCGGCGAACTGATCCACAATATGGCCCAGAGCACGACGCAGGGCTTTGCCGGCGTCTCCCTGATCTTCATCTATCTGGTCTGGATAGTCAGCGTCGGGCTGCTGCGGGTTCGCGAGAACTACCAGCACGACCACCATCACTAGACCCTGACGCCACGGCGCGCCGCTCCGGCGGCCGCGCCCCGTGTGCGGGACGGCCTTCCGGCTTCGGCCGGAGGGCCGTTTTGCGTCCGGCGTCCGGAGGCCGGCCCGGGGCTCAGAGCCCTTCGCGCGCCTCGGCCAGGATCTCCATGAGGTATCGGCCGTATTCGTTCTGGAGCATGGGAGCGGCCAGGCGCTCCAGCTGGGCCGCGTCGATGTAGCCCTTGCGGAAGGCGATCTCCTCCACGCAGGAGACCAGGGCCCCCTGGCGGTCCTGGATGACGTTGACGTAGTTGGCCGCGCGCAGCAGGGA
>JBFWIY010000138.1:0-2330 GCA_050255855.1 Desulfovibrionaceae bacterium | reverse complement strand
CGGCCAGGCGCTCCAGCTGGGCCGCGTCGATGTAGCCCTTGCGGAAGGCGATCTCCTCCACGCAGGAGACCAGGGCCCCCTGGCGGTCCTGGATGACGTTGACGTAGTTGGCCGCGCGCAGCAGGGACTCGTGGGTGCCCATGTCCAGCCAGGCGAAGCCCCGGCCCAGCACCTCCACGCGCAGGTCCCCGCGCCGCAGGTAGACGTTGTTCACGTCGGTGATCTCCAACTCGCCCCGGGGCGAGGGCGCAAGCCCCCGGGCGATCTCCACCACGTCGTTGTCGTAGAAGTAGAGCCCGGTGACGGCGTAGCGCGACTTGGGCGCGGCGGGCTTCTCCTCGATGCTCATGGCGTTGTGCCGGGCGTCGAAGGCCACCACGCCGTAGCGGCTGGGGTTCTTCACCGGGTAGGCGAAGACCACGCCGCCGCGTTCGGTGCGGGCGCAATCCTGCAGGATGGTGGGCAGGCCCTGGCCGTAGAAGATGTTGTCCCCCAGCACCAGGCAGACCGGGTCGGACCCGATGAAGTCCGCCCCGAGCAGGAAGGCCTGGGCCAGGCCCTCGGGCCGGGGCTGCTCGGCGTAGCTGAAGTGCAGGCCGAGCTGCTCGCCGTCGCCCAGCAGGGCGTGGAAGCGCGGCAGGTCCGTGGGGGTGGAGATGACCAGGATGTCCCGGATGCCCGCCAGCATGAGGGTGGACAGGGGATAGTAGATCATGGGCTTGTCGTGCACGGGCAGCAGCTGCTTGCTCACGACCTTGGTCAGCGGGTAGAGCCGGGTGCCGGAGCCGCCCGCCAGGATGATGCCTTTCATGCCGTCCTCGCGGCCCGACGTTTACTTGCCGGGCGAGTTGCGCTACCGATGGGCGTACAACGTCTCCCGAGTAGCCTCTGCGCGCGGCGAAGGCAAGGGCGCGCCCCCGAGACCCATCCATGCTGTACCTGCAAATCCCCCCCCGCTTCGGCTTCCTGGGCCTGCTCGTGCTGGCCTTGCTGGTCTTCCTGCTGGTGTTCATCCCGGCCAGCCTGCTGGCCGTGTCCTTCGACCGGCTCGGCCTGAACCTCTTCGAGGGCGCGGCCGCCGTGGCCGCCATGGTGGCCTGGCGCGAGACGACCTGGCCCGCCTGGGGCACCGGGCGGTTGGTGCGCGTGCCCACCGAGGCCGAGGCGGCCCTGCGCGGCATGTTCTTCGCCTTCACCGGCCAGACGCCGGGGCCCACCTTTGACCAGGCCCCGGGCGGCGGCGAGCTGGTGGAGCTGCGCCTGGGCTGCTCCGTGGGCGGACTGCTGACGCCCCTGGCCCTGTGCGCCTGGGTGCTGGCCCACGCCCCGGAGGCCGCGGCCCACTGGCAGGGCCTGGCCCTGTGCCTGCTGGTCACGGCCGGGGCGAGCTACGCCGCGGCCCGGCCCTGGCCCGGGGTGGGCATGCGCCTGCCCATGCTGGTGCCGCCGGTGGTGGCGGCCCTGGCCGCCTGGGTCATCGTCCCCGGGCCCCTGGCCCCGGCCGCGGCCCTGGTCTCGGGCTGCCTGGGCGCGCCCCTGGGGGCCCAGGTCCTGCCCCTGCTGCTGCCCGGCCAGCGCGAGCGCATCGAGGCGGCCGAGGTGGCCCTGGGCGGGCGCGGGGTGTTCGGCGCGGTGCTGCTCTCCGCCCTGTTGGCCGGGGTCCTGGCCGGGGGCGCGGCCGGGGTCGCGCCTGCCGGGCCCCTGGCCCTGGCCCTGCCCTGGATCGTCCCGGCCTAGAACGGCCCAACCTGCAATCCGGAGGCGGCATGACTTCCGAGACGGATTTCTGGACCCTGCGCTGCGGCGCGGACCTGGCCGACGGCGTCGAGGCCTGGCTCGGCATGGACGACGCCCCCCTGGCCGGAGGGCGCGGGCTCACCGTGGTCTCCGAGCGGCGGCAGGCCGTGGCCGAACTGCGCGCCGGGGACACCCTGGCCGACGCCGACGGCCCCCTGGCCCTGGTGCTCGGCCGGGTGCGGCTCTGCCAGCCCGGCGGCGCGCCCGCCGCGGCCGCGGCCCAGGTGCGCCTGCTGCGCGGCCTTCCGGCCGGGGCCGAGGTGCGGGCCGAGATCCGGCGCACGGGCCCGGCCCTGGCCTGGGTGACGCTCAGCGACTCCGGGTTCGCGGGCAACCGGGCCGACGCCTCGGGCCCGCGCATCGCCGAGCTGGTGGGCGCGGCCCTGCCGCTCTCCCTCTCCCGCGGGTTCCTGCTGCCCGACGAGGGGGCGGCTCTGCGCGCCCTGCTGGCGGACCTGGCCCTGTTCCAGGGCTTCGACCTCATCTGCACCACCGGCGGCACCGGGGTCACCAGCCGGGACGTGACCCCCGAG
>JBFWIY010000137.1:2072-6941 GCA_050255855.1 Desulfovibrionaceae bacterium | reverse complement strand
GGCGCGGGCGGCCGGGGGCGGCCCCTGCTGCGGCCCGGGGACGGGCGGCCGGTGCGCCGCATGGCCTGGCTCCAGTGCGTGGGCTCGCGCGACGAGCGCCGCAAGGCCGGGTACTGCTCGTCCTACTGCTGCATGGCCTCCATCAAGGAGGCCCTGCTGGCCCGTCGGCGCGCCCGGGAATCCGGCGTCACGGACCTTCAGACCACCATCTTCTACATGGACATGCGCACCTTCGGAAAGGAGTACCAGCGCTACAAGGACCACGCCGAGCAGGACGAGGGCGTGCGCTTCGTGCGCGCCCGCATCCACAACCTGCTCCCGGCCATGACCACGGACGGGGACGGCGTGCATCCGGCCGGGGACGGGGCCATCCGGCTTCAGTACCCGGGCCCGGACGGCCGCCTGGTGGTGGAGGACTTCGACATGGTGGTGCTGGGCGTGGGGGCCCGGACGCCCAAGGACATGGCGCGCCTGGCCGACGTCACCGGGGTCCAGCTCAACGAGTGGAACTGGTGCCGGACCCAGCCCTATTCCCCCTCGCGCACCAGCCAGCTCGGCGTCATGGCCGCCGGGGCCTTCGGCGGCCCGCGCGACATCGCCGAGTCCGTGATCCTCTCCGGGGCCGCGGCCCTGGAGGCCTCGCGCCTCATCAACCTCTACGCCCCCCTGCGCGAGCAGGAGCCCGACCCCGAGCCCGAGTACCGCAACGTGGCGCGCGAGCGGCCCCGGCTGCTCATCGCCCTGTGCACCGCCTGCCCGCTGCTGGAGGTGGAGGTGGACATGGACCTGCTGCGCACGCGGCTCTCGGCCCTGCCCGACGTCTGCGCCGTGGCCGGGGTGGGCCAGGCCTGCGGCGCGGGCGGCTGGGACGACATCGCCCGCCTGGCCGAGGAGCACCGGCCCAACCGCATCCTCATCGGGGCGTGCATGCCCTATGCGTATGTGCCCAAGCTGCGCGAGCTGGGGGAGAAGATCCGCCTCAACCCGGCCCTCATGGACGTGGTGGACATCAACACCCTGCACATGGGCTGCGACCAAAAGTGCGACCGGGTGGCCCTGGCCCACCAGCTGGGCGCGGCCCTGGGCATGGCGGCGGTGAAGCTGCTGGACCAGGACCCCTCGCCCCTGCCGCGGGCCCTGCCGGTGTTCCGGGAGGCCCTGGTGGTGGGCGGCGGCCTGGCGGGCATGACCGCGGCCCTGGGGGTGGCGGACCACGGCTACAACGTCTGCCTGGTGGAGGAGGGCGAGGAGCTGGGCGGCCTGGCCCGGCGCATCCACACCACCCTCGATGACGACGACACCCAGAACTGGCTGGAGAAGCTCAAGGGACAGGTGCGCAAGCACCCCAACATCCGGGTCTTCATGGGGGCCCGGGTGGTGCTGTCCACGGGCCGGGCCGGGCGGTTCATGAGCATCATCAGCTCGGACGAGGGCGCCTATCCCCTGGAGCACGGGGCCACCATCCTGGCCACGGGCGGCCACGAGGCCCGGGTCTACGACTACGGTTTCCGGGTGCACGACTGCGTGCTCAGCCAGCGCCGCCTGGAGGAGCGCCTGGCCTCGGGCGAACTGGACCTGGCCGGGCTCGACGGCGTGGCCATGATCCAGTGCTGGCGCTCGCGCGAGGCCTCGCGCAACTACTGCTCGCGGGTCTGCTGCGGCCAGGCCCTCAAGAACATCCGCACCCTCAAGCGCCGCCGCCCGGACCTGCCGGTCTTCGTGTTCTACCGCGACATCATGACCATCGGCTACAGCGAACGCTACTACACCGAGGCCCGCAAGCTCGGGGCCCTGTTCATCCCCTACGACCTGGAGCACAAGCCGGACCTGACCTTTGAGGACGGCCGGCCGGTGATCCGGGCCTTCGACCCGGTCATGCAGCGCCGGCTGGAGATCCGGCCCTCCCTGGTGGCCCTGTCCGTGGGCATGGAGCCCGGGGACACCGAGGAGCTGCGCGAGGTCTTCGACCTGACCACGGACGAGCACGGCTTCTTCGAGGTGGCCGAGAGCAAGTGGCGGCCCGTGGACACCCCGCGCAGCGGCGTGTTCGTCTGCGGGGTGGCCCGGGCCCCGGGCACCATGCCCGAGACCGTGGCCTCGGCCAAGGCCGCGGCCCAGCGCGCCCTGGGCATCCTCAGCCGCAAGGCGCTCACCTGCTCCAACACCGTGGCCGAGGTGCGCCACTCCCTGTGTTCGCTCTGCGGCCGGTGCATCACGGTCTGCCCCTACGGGGCGCGCAGCCTGGATGCGGAGCACGAGCGGATCGTGGTGGACGAGCTGCTCTGCCAGGGCTGCGGGGCCTGCGCCGCGGCCTGCCCCAACAGCGCCAGCGTGCTGCGGGGCTTTGCCGACGCCCAGGTCCTGTCGGTCATCGACGCGGCCCTGGAGGAGATCGTCTAGGGCTTTACCCAGGGACGGCCTCGGCCGTCCGAAGGAGGAAGGAACATGAAGACGGCCGGCTCCCCGTTCGGCGACGGGCTCCTGGAGGCCCGGGCGGCCATGAGCGCCTGCATGCAGTGCGGCACCTGCTCGGCCTCCTGCCCCAACGCCGCGGACATGGACATGACGCCCCGGCGCATGTGGCGGCTGCTGGTGCTCGGGCGCGAGGACGAACTCATGGCCAGCCGGACCTTCCGGCTCTGTTCGGCCTGCTACGTCTGCACCCTGCGCTGCCCGCGCGGCCTGCCCCTCACGGAGACCATCTACGCCCTCAAGCGCGAGGCCGCCCGGCGCGACCCGGTCCACGCGGCCTTCTACCGCAGCTTCGTGGAGAACGCCCGGGCCTGGGGCCGGGTGCAGGAGGGCCCGCTCATGGCCCGCTACCTGCTGGCCCGCCGGAGTCCGGCCGTGGCCCTGGGCTTCGTGCCCCTGGGCCTGCGCATGCTGGCCAAGGGGCGCATGCATCCGCCCTCGGCCCGACACAAGGGCGCGCTCGGGCCGCTCTTCGCGGCCGTGCGGGGCGGCGGGAGCGGGAAGGACGAGGCCAAGGAGGTCCGGTCATGAAGTACGCCTACTATCCCGGCTGCTCCCTCATGGAGAGCGCCCGCGACTACGACCGCTCCACCCGGCTGGTGCTGGCCGCCCTGGGGGCGGAGCTGGAGGAGATCGACGGCTGGACCTGCTGCGGCGCCAGCGCGGCCGAGGCCGTGGACGCCCGGCTGGCCCTGGCCCTGCCCGCGCGCAACCTGGCCCTGGCCCAGCGCCAGTGCCCCGGGGCGGACGTGCTGGCCCCGTGCAGCGCCTGCTACCTCAATTTGCAGAAGGCCGCCCTCAAGACCCGCGACGAGCGCGCCCTGCGCCAGGAGGTCAACGGCGTGCTGGCCGCGGAGGACCTGGCCATCGGCACGGAACACCGCGTGCGCCACCTGCTCGACCTGCTGGCGAACGAGCTGGCCGAGCGGGTGTTCGGCGCGGTGCGCCGCCCCCTGGAGGGGCTCACCGTGGCCCCGTACTACGGCTGCCAGATCCTGCGGCCCTACCGCATCTTCGACGATCCCGAGCGCCCGGTCAGCATGGAGCGCGTCATCCACGACATGGGGGCCGAGGTGCACCCCTGGGACATGGGGGCGCGCTGCTGCGGGGCCTCGCTCATGGTCACGGACCGTTCCGTGGCCCTGCGCTCCGTGGCGGGCATCCTGCGCGCCGCCCGGGGCGCGGACGTCATCGCCACGGTCTGCCCCCTGTGCCAGATGAACCTGGAGGCCTACCAGGCCGAGGCCTCGCGCCTGGCCGGGGAGGACCTGCGGGCGAGCGTGGTCTACCTGCCGCAGCTCATGGGCCTGGCCTTCGGCCTGGGCGGCGGGGAATTGATGCTCAACGGCAACCTGGCTTTGGCTGGCCGCATGGCGGCCGAGGCCCGACAGACCCCCATGCCGGCCCAGGCCATCTGAGCCCGGCGGGGCGCGGCAAACACCAACAAGGAGGCTTGCCATGTTCAAGGACATCGTTCTGGCCATCACCCCGGACGAGGTGTGCGAGTGCGCCGCGGACAAGGCCTTCGCCTTTGCCCAGCGGTTCGAGTCCAAGCTCTGGCTGGTGCACGTCTGCGGCATCGAACACGGCTGGGGCAGCATGGAGCACCTGGAGGCCTCGGGCGAGACCGAGCGCATCAAGGAAAAGATCCTGGCCTATTACAAGGACAAGCTGAAGGGCCTGCCCGGCTGCGAGGTCATCGTCAAGGCGGGCATTCCCTACAACGAGGTCCTGCGCATCGTGCGCCAGAAGAACGCGGACCTGGTGGTCATGGGCCCGCACACCAAGAAGTACGTGGAGGGCCGCGGCCGGTCCTGGGGCATGGCGGGCAGCACGCTCGAACGCGTCAGCCAGCGCTGCCCCTGCCCGGTGATGATCGTCACCCGCCAGGCCCCCTACGGCGAGCAGGTCTTCAACCGCGTGCTGGTGGCCACGGACTTCACCGAACCGGCCGAGTGCGCCGTGAACTACGGCGGCCAGATGGCCCGGCACTACAAGTCCGCCCTGACGGTCTTTCACGCCATGGACGCCATCGACCTGCCCCAGGAGGAGGTGGAGCACCGCGTGGCCGAGGCCAAGGAGCGCATGGCCCAGGAGTATGGCCAGCGCCTGGCGGGCATCCGGGACTGCACCTTCGAGTGCTGGGAGGGCAAGGCCTCCACGGAGATCCTCAAGACCGCGCGCATCAACAAGGCGGACCTCATCATCATGGCGCACCACACCAAGGAGGTGGACCCGGAAAAGGCCTTCATGGGCTCCACCGTGGTCCAGGTGGCCCTGAATTCGAGCTGCCCGACCATGAGCGTGAACAAGCACTTCGATATGCGCTGCGGGCTGATGTACGACCAGACCGGCGCGGTGGCCGAACCGGCCGCCGAGGCCCCGGCCGAGGCCTGA
>JBFWIY010000137.1:0-1972 GCA_050255855.1 Desulfovibrionaceae bacterium | reverse complement strand
GGTGGCCCTGAATTCGAGCTGCCCGACCATGAGCGTGAACAAGCACTTCGATATGCGCTGCGGGCTGATGTACGACCAGACCGGCGCGGTGGCCGAACCGGCCGCCGAGGCCCCGGCCGAGGCCTGACCCATCTGTCCCGGCTAAGCAAAGGAGCGGCATATGGCGGCGGAAACGCAAGCGGCGGAAACCCTGACCATGGAGCCGGGGGCGACCCCGCCCCCGGCGGCGGAGGTGGTCCATCCGCAGGCCCTGCCCGAGGAGGTCCGGGCCTACCTGGACAAGTTCGACCTGAGCGCCTGCATGGCCTGCGGCAGCTGCGCCGCGGGCTGCCCCAGCGCGGGCGCGCCCGGATTCGAGGACTGGAACGCCCGCAAGGTGCTGCGCATGCTCGGCATGGGCCTGCTGGACGAGGTGGTGAACTCCAACTACGTCTGGCTGTGCACGGGCTGCGGCCGCTGCGCCCAGAACTGCCCCATGGGCGTGGATATCGCCCCGCTCATGATGCACATGAAGCACCTGCGCGAGCGCGACAAGGTCCCGGGCAGCCTGCACAAGGGGGCCCAGAACAACCTCACCACCGGCAACAACCTGGCCATCTCGCGCGAGGACTACCTCCAGGGCATGGCCGAGCTGGGCAAGGAGCTGGCCGACGAGGAGTGCCCGGGGTTCTACGTGCCCATCGACAAGCAGGGCGCGGACATCCTGTTCTTCCCCAACTCCAAGGAGGTCTACGGCGACTACGAGGACCAGTACTGGTGGTGGAAGGTCTTCTACGCCGCGCGCGAGAACTGGACCGTGCCCAGCGAGGGCTGGGAGGCCGTGGACTGGGCCCTGTTCTCCGGCAACTACGACGGCACCAAGACGCTCGCCCGGCGCAAGATCGACTTCATGCGCAGGCACGACATCAAGCGCATGATCATGCCGGACTGCGGGGGCGGGTCCTACGGCTGCCGCACCGGGCTCAAGTACTGCCTGGAGGAGAACCCGGACAACGAGGTGAACTTCATCTACCTCTACGAGTACCTCAAGGAGATCATGCAGGCCGGGCGCATCCGGGTGGACAAGAGCGTGCACGCGGGCAAGCGCTTCACCTGGCACGACTCCTGTAAGCACGGCCGGGAGCTCTTCAAGCACTACGGCGTGGCCTTTTTCGAGGAGCCGCGCTGGATATTGGGCCAGTGCGTGGACGACTTCGTGGAGATGACCCCCAACCGCATGAACAACTTCTGCTGCGGGGCCGGGGGCGGCATGTGGCCCATGCCCTTCGAGGACCAGTCCGCCTGGCACGCCCGGTTCAAGGCGGACCAGATCCGGCGCAGCGGGGCGGACGTGGTGGTGGTGGCCTGCTCCAACTGCCGCGACCAGATCATGAAGCGTCTGCCCAAGTACTACAAGGACCTGAAGTACGAGGTGAAATACCTTTGGCAGGTGGTGGCCGAGGCCCTGGTCATCGAGCCCCTGGAGGGCGAGGCCCTGGCCCGGGCGGAGCAGGAAGCCGCCGCGCAGTGGGAGCGCTTCGGCATCGAGATGGAAGAGGAGTGACCGACCCAGCCTCATGGCCCGAACCGGGCCGAATGAAAGGCCCTTGCGGCGTCGCCGCAAGGGCCTGAACAATCCGGGCGCGCCGCCGGTTCAGCCGGCCCAGCGCTCGGTGTGGACGCGGTCCGGCCGGAAGCGGTCTTCCGGTTCCGGCGTTTTCTTGGGATGGCCCACCACCACCAGGGCCATGGGCGCCACGTGCTCGGGCGCGCCGATCAGCGCGCGGAATCCCTTGATACGGTCCTCCAGGGGATAGATGCCGGTCCACACGGCCCCCAGGCCCATGGCGTGGGCCGCCAGCAGGATGTTCTGGGTCGCGGCGGAGACGTCCTCGATCCAATAGCCGCCGTTCTTGTCGTATTCCAGGTTGCCGCAGACCAGGATGCAGACCGGGGCCAGGTGGGCGTACTTGGCGTATTCATTGATCTCCCC
>JBFWIY010000136.1:0-6942 GCA_050255855.1 Desulfovibrionaceae bacterium | reverse complement strand
CGTGGAGATCATATGCGTCGATGATGACCGAAATTCCGTCTGAGAGAAGACGGTCTGCCCATTCTCTTATCTGTTCGCGGTGCTCGGGTGAACTCCAGCTGTACGAGATGAAGACGGTGGGTTGCATCTAAGTGTATCCTTTTAATAAAGTATTTTTTAAAAACTATACAACAGATAGATTGAGAAGTCTAGGGCGCCGCTGGCTTGCTGGCATGCCAACTATGCAGGAGAAATGGATGGTCACGAAACCCGGCACAGCGCCGTCACCCCGCGCGCCGGGTTGCCGTTCATGGTGGTGAAGGTCTCCTCCCGCCAGTCCTCGATCTCGAAATGGGCCGAAATCCGGCGGCGTAGGTCGGCCGGGTCGTGGTGGCGCATGATCCCGCCGTCGGGCAGCTCGAAGACCCCGTAGGTCCCGAAGCGCGGGGCGTACTTGGCGTAGCGCGTGGTGCTGCGCTCGTCCGCGCCCAGGAGAAAATCGTTCACCAGCAGCCGCCCGCCCGGGACGAGCGCGCGCGAGAGCTCGGCGAAGAGCGCCGCCTGGCCCGCGTCGTCCCGGATGCAGGTGAGCACCGCCAGGAGCAGGGCCGCGTCGAAGCTGGCGTCCGGAAAGGGGATTGCCCCGGGCCCGGCCGTGCGCAGGTCCAGGTCCGGGTGCTCGCGCTTTCCCAGCTCCACCAGCCCGGCGCTCATGTCCAGGCCGGTCAGCCGCGTGAACCCGGCCGAGCGCAGCTCCGCCAGGGCCCGGCCGTAGCCGCAGCCGTAGTCCAGGATGCGCGCGTCGGGCGCAAGCCCGGCCGTGAGCCGCTCCACCCGCACCGGGGTGGTGAAGCGCTTGCCCGCGCCGGGGCCGTTCCAGTACGTGGGGGCGTCCATCGGGTTTTTCTCCTTGCGTTTTCTCTCTTCCGGGATCGCTCAAAAACCGCGAGGGCAAGGCGCGAGAACACTCCAAGCCCGAAGCGCGCTCCCGCACGTGAGGGTTTGGAGTGCTCGCAGCAACGCAGCCATTGCGGGATGTTCAGCGATCCCGGCGCAGGGCCAGCAGCCGCCGCACCCGGTCCTCCACGGGCGGGTGGGTGCTGAACAGGCTGCCCAGGCCGCCCGCGAACGGGCTGACGATGAACATGTTTTCCGTGCTCGGGTTGCCGTGCAGCGGGATCTGCTTGGCCGCGGCGTCCAGGCGTTGCAGGGCCGTGGCCAGGTGGCGCGGGTCCCCGTCCAGGGCCGCGCCCGTGGCGTCGGCCAGGTACTCGCGCGAGCGCGAGATGGCCATCTGGATGACCAGGGCCGCGATGGGGGCCAGGATGGCCAGGGCCAGGGTGGCGAAGGGATTGCCGCCCTCGCCGTCCTGGCTGCGCGCGCCCCCGAAAAAGGCCGCGAAGCGCAGCATGTTGCCGAAGAACATGATGGCCGTGGCCAGCACCGCGGCCACGGACTGGATGAGGATGTCGCGGTTCTTGATGTGGCCCATCTCGTGGCCCAGCACCCCGCGCAGCTCCTCGGGGGGCATGAGCCGCACCAGGCCCTCGGTGACGGCGATGACCGCGTTTTCCGGGTTGCGGCCGGTGGCGAAGGCGTTGGGCGCGGGCTGGGGCACGAGCACCAGGCGCGGCTTGGGCACGCCCGCGTGCTCGGCCAGCTCCGCCACCATGCGGTGCAGGGCCGGGGCGTCGCCCGGGCTGAGCTCGCGCGCCTTGTACATGGTCAGCACGATGCGGTCGGAATACCAGTAGGAAAAGAAGTTCATGCCCAGGGCCACGGCCAGGGCGATGAGCAGCCCGGCCCGGCCGCCCGCGGCCGCGCCGAGGAGCAGGATCAGGCCCGTGAGCAGGGCGAGCAGCAGCAGGGTCTTGATCTGGCTGGTCATGATCGGCGTCACCTCGCTGAAGATGGGGCCGCCCGGCCGGGCCCGGACAGGGTCCGACAGGGTCCGACAGGGTCCGGCAGGCGTCGGGAAAGGATAATGCCGCGGCCGCCGCCGTCAAGGCGGGCCGGGGGCGCGGCGGCTCCGGCAGGTGTCGGGATGTCCGGCGGGATCAGCCCACCGGGATGGTGCGGCGGCCCGGCCTGGCGCGGCGCGGCAGGGTGACGGTGAGCACGCCCAGGCGCAGCTCGGCCCGGATGCCCGCGGGGTCCACCCCCTGGGGCAGGACGAGGCGCCGGGCAAAGGGCCCGAAGGAGCGCTCCGCCGCCAGGAAGGCCGCCTGGCCGCGCTCCGTCCCGTGGCGCACGCCCCAGACCCACAGCGCCCCGCCGTGCACCTCGGCGCGCACCTCGGCCGGGTCCACGCCGGGCAGCTCCGCCTCCACCACCCAGCCGTCCGGGGTCTCGTAGGCGTCCGCGGCGGGCATCCAGGACACCCCGTTGGCCATGCCGGGCAGGGTGCGGAGCTCATCCTCGGGAAAATCCGGGGCCGGGCCGAATCCGGCGGCGGCGAGCCAGGGTTCCAGGCTTCTTTTGGCCATATCGTCACTCCGGGATCCCGTTCCGTGGCTTGTCATCGCCCCACGGGAAGGGTACATGGGTCATACGTCATCTTTCCCCTGGAGACAACTCGCTCACCATCATCCCCTCAGGAGGGCGCCCCATGGCCATGGACCTGTTCGCCCCCATCTCCTCCCGCGATACCCGCGCTCCCCGTCTCGGCCGCCCCCGCTACGCCTCGCCCCTGGAGGTGGTCCGCTTCGTGGGCCCGCGCGACGACGTGCTGGTGGAGGCCTACCGCCGCCTGCACGGCCGCGACGCCGAAGGCCGCCGCCGCGCCCCGGCCGTGTTCGAGCACGCCGGACCGCGCGAGCGCATCTACTTCGACCCGGCCAAGACCCGTTGCGCCATCGTCACCTGCGGCGGGCTCTGCCCGGGCATCAACAACGTCATCCGGGCCATCGTCATGGAGGCCCACTGGCAGTACGGCGTGGCCGGCATCCTGGGGGTGCGCTACGGCCTGGAGGGCTTCATCCCGGCCTACGGCCACGCGCCCCTGGAGCTCACCCCCGAGTCCGTGACCCACATCCACGAGTTCGGCGGCACGGTGCTCGGCACCTCGCGCGGGCCCCAGGACCCCGGGGCCATCCTGGACACCCTCAAGGACTGGGGCGTCAACGTCCTGTTCATGATCGGCGGGGACGGCACCATGCGCGCCGCGGACACGGTCATCGCCGAGGCAGCCCGCCGCCGGGCCAAGGTCTCGGTCATCGGCGTGCCCAAGACCATCGACAACGACATCGACTTCGTGGGCCGGACCTTCGGGTTCGACACCGCCGTGGGCAAGGCCTGCGAGGCCGTGGGCTGCGCCCACATCGAGGCCATGGGGGTCTGCAACGGCGTGGGCGTGGTCAAGGTCATGGGCCGCAACGCGGGCTACATCGCGGCCGAGGCCACGCTCGCCTCGCGCGACGTGAACTTCGTCCTGGTCCCCGAGGCGGACTTCGACCTGGAGGGGCCGCACGGCTTTCTGGAGGCCCTGCGGGCCCGGCTGGCGGCCAAGCACCACGCCGTGGTGGTGGTGGCCGAGGGCGCGGGCCAGCGCTACGTCACCGAGTCCGGCGTCACCGACGCCTCGGGCAACCCCAAGCTCGGGGACATCGGGCTCTTCCTGGTCTCGGCCATCAGGGCCCACCTGGCCGCCGCGGGCATGGACCACACCATCAAGTACATCGATCCCAGCTACATCGTGCGCTCCGTGCCCGCCAACTCCACGGACGCGGTATACTGCGGGTTCCTGGGCGCGCACTCGGTGCACGCCGCCATGAGCGGCCGCACGGGCTGCATGGTGGGGCAGTGGAACGGCCGCTACGTCCACATCCCCATCGCCCTGGCCACCCGGCGCAAGAAGTGCATCAACATCCGCTCCAACTACTGGCGGCACGTGCTGGAAAGCACCGGACAGCCGCCGCTGCTGGCCGAGGGCTGAGAATTTTTATCAGGAATGATAATTCTTATTGATTTTTAGTAAGGAGGGAGTAGGGTCTCAACACGGCAGAGGAAACAGCTTCAAGCAGGTTGAAGGAGGGCAGTTTCATGGAAGCGACATTGTTGTTGTCCCGGCTGCAGTTCGCGGCCGCCACCATCTTCCACTTCATCTTTGTGCCGCTCACCCTGGGCCTCTCGGTGCTCGTGGCCTGGATGGAGACGAAGTACGTGCGCACCGGGGACGAGGACTGGCGCCGTATGGCCAAGTTCTACGGCAAACTTTTTCTCATCAACTTCGCCCTGGGTGTGGTGACCGGCATCACCCTGGAGTTCCAGTTCGGCACCAACTGGAGCAAATACTCCGCGTACATGGGCGACATCTTCGGCGCGCTGCTGGCCATCGAGGCCACGGCGGCCTTCTTCCTGGAGTCCACCTTCGTGGGGGTGTGGGCCTTCGGGTGGAAGAAGCTCTCCCCCCGGGCGCACATGATCTGCGCCTGGCTGGTGGCCGGGGCCAGCAACCTCTCGGCCATCTGGATCCTCATCGCCAACGGATTCATGCAGAATCCCGTGGGCTACGAGAAGGTCATGGGCCCCATGGGCGAGAAGCTGGTGCTGTCCAATTTCTGGGACGTCATGTTCAACCCCTTCGCGTGGTTGATCTTTTTCCACATCGTGGCCGGGGCCCTGGCCATGGCCGGGTTCTTCGTGCTGGGCGTGGCGGCCATCCATCTGCTGCGGCAGCATGACTCCCAGCTCTTCGGCAAGGCCTTCCGCCTGGGCGCGGCCATGGCCCTGGTCTTCTCCCTCGTGGTGGCCCTGGAAGGGCACTTCCACGGCAACGAGGTGGCCAACGTGCAGCCCGCCAAGCTGGCGGCCATGGAGGCCCATTGGGAGACCAAGGCGGGCGCGCCCATGTACCTGTTGCAGATCCCCGGCGACGGGGAGGACCTGCTGGCGGCCTTCCCGGTGCCCAAGCTCTTGTCCTTCCTGGCGTACAACGATCCCAACGCCGTGGTGAAGGGCCTCAACGACTTCCCGGCCGAGGACATCCCGCCCGTGGCGCTCACCTTCTACAGCTTCCGCATCATGGTGGGCCTGGGCACGCTGATGATCCTCATCGCCGCCTTCGCCTGGATCAAGCGGAACAACATCCAGAAGTACCAGTGGTTCCTGAACATCGCCCCATGGTTCATCCCCATCCCCTACCTGGCCATGGAGGCGGGGTGGATCGTGGCCGAGGTCGGACGGCAGCCCTGGATCGTCTATGGCCTGATGCGCACCAGCGAAGCGGCGTCGCCCGTGGCCTCCAGCCAGGTGAGCGTGTCGCTCTTCGCCTTCGTGCTGATCTACTCGCTGCTCGGCTTCGTGGGCATCTGGCTCATGACCAAGTACGCCAAGCAGGGGCCCGAGGCGGCCTAAGCGCAAAGGAGGGACGATCATGGAACTGACAGGCATGCATCTGATCCTGGCCATCGTGTGGTTTCTGCTCTGGGGCGTGCTCTGGGCGGTGTACTTCGCCCTGGACGGCTTCGACCTGGGCGTGGGGACGCTGCTGCCCTTCCTCGCCAAGGACGAGATGGACAAACGCATCATGTACGAGGCCGTGGGCCCGTTCTGGGACGGCAACGAGGTCTGGCTCATCTCCGCGGGCGGCGTGACCTTCGCGGCCTTCCCCTTCGCCTACTCGGTGATGTTCTCCTGGCTCTACAGCCCGCTGCTCCTGCTCCTCTTCGGGCTCATCCTGCGCGGCGTGAGCATGGAGTACCGCAGCAAGATCGAGAACCCGGGCTGGCGCAAGATGTGGGACACCCTGGCCTTCATCGGCAGCTTCGTCCCGGCCCTGCTGCTGGGCGTGGCCTTCGCCAACATCTTCCAGGGCCTGCCCTTCACCGAGGGCTACGTGAACAACGGCAGCATCCTCGACCTGCTCAACCCCTACGGCCTGGCGGGCGGGGTGCTCTTCGTCATCCTCTTCGTGCTGCACGGGGCCCTGTGGCTGGCCGTGCGCGCCGTGGGCGACCTGCAGGAGCGCGCCAAGAAGCTGGCGGTCAACCTGTGGATCGTCATGCTCATCGCCGTGCTGCTCTTCCTCACCTGGACCTACCTGGGCACGCACATCTTCGACATCTATCTGAAGATGCCGGTGCTCTTCCTGGTGCTGCTGCTGCCCGTGGCCATGGCCCTGGTCATGCGCGGGTTCATGGCGTCGGGCAGGTGGTGGCTGGCCTGGGGCTCTTCGGCGGTGATGCTCGTGGGCACCACGCTGTTCGCGGTCATCGGGCTCTTCCCGGCCCTGATCCCGAGCTCCACCGAGGTGGCCGGGCTGACCATCCACAACTCGGCCGCGTCCGAGCTGACCCTGTCCATCATGCTGGGGGTGGCCCTGGTCTTCGTGCCGGTGGTCATCATCTACCAGGCCTGGGCGTACAAGAAGTTCGCCCATCCCGTGGATCCCGAGGCCCTGCACTACTAGGCCCGGGAGCGGAAACGGAACACCACGCGGGGCCCGCCGAACGGCGGGCCCCGCTGTTTTTTCGCCCCCCGGGTCCGGCCCGGGCTACCAGCGGCCCAGGGTGAGGCGGCCCTCGGCCAGCTCGTCCCAGTCCTTGCCGTCCTCGCTGGTGAGCTTCACGGCCAGGACCTTCACGTCGTAGGTGTTGCCGCGCCCGCCCGAGCAGGGGGGCAGGTAGACCCCGGCCCGGTGGCCCCATTGGGTCCCCTTGTGCAGGCGGACCACGTAGAAGCCTTCGGGCAGGGTCTTGGTGTTGCCGGGCACGGCGGACACCGTCACCGAGGCGCTGCCCGGGGCGATGCGCAGGCCGATGATGCCGTGGCCGCCGTTGTCCATCTGGGTGAAGGTGCGGTCGTTGTACCGGAAGATGAGGGCGTCGGCCTCGGCCGGGATGTCCTGCACCAGCAGCGGCGGGGTGGCCCCTGCGCCGCCGTCGGACGGGCATTGCTGGCCCGCGGGGATGGCGTTGCCGGTCCAGGCCGGGTCGGCGAAGCTGAGGCGCAGGTCGCCGGCCA
>JBFWIY010000135.1:0-6959 GCA_050255855.1 Desulfovibrionaceae bacterium | reverse complement strand
GCCTTCCGCCCCTGCCGGAGCGGCCGTCGGGCCTACCGCCGGGACGGCCGCGGAGGCGTTTTCGGATGGGTGCTCCGAAACCCTTGCGCCCCAAGGGCTGCGGGAAAATCGTCACGGTCCGGAAAAAAGTGGGTTGACAAACCCCTCCCATCTCGCTAGAAACGCTCCCTCGTCAACGTGCATCACAACATGCGCGTCTGACCCGGGCCACTAGCTCAATTGGCAGAGCAGCGGACTCTTAATCCGGAGGTTCAAGGTTCGATTCCTTGGTGGCCCACCAAAGAAAGTCAAAGGGATAGGTGCTTTTTTCAAAAGGTGCCTGTCCCTTTTTCTTTGGCCTGCCGAAATTTATCCCTCTCCTGTCCCTTAACTCACATCTCTGACCTTCGCCGTGACGGCGAGGGAGGAGGGGGTTATGGGACGCCGGAATCCGGGTCGAGAGCATAGCTCCGCCCAGGGGGCCGGGTTGCAGGCGGCGCAGAACGCCGTGCTGCGCCGGGTGCCGCCTCAGGACCTGGAGGCCGAGCGGGCCGTGCTGGGGGCCTGCATGGCCCACGGCGCGTCCTTGGTGGAGTCGGCCCGCGAGCTGCTCAAGCCCGACCACTTCTACTCTCCTCCCCATCGCCTGGTGTACGAGGCCGCGCTGGCCCTGGCCGCCGAGGGGCAGGCCGTGGACATGATCACCATGTCCGACCGGATGCGGATCCTCGGGACCCTGGACCAGGCTGGCGGGGTGCCGTTCATCGCCGACCTCTGCGAGAGCGTCGTCTCCCGCAATATCCAGCGCTACGCCAAGATCATCATTGAGAAGGCCAGACGTCGGGCCCTCATCGACATCGCCGCCGACCTCATCGAAACTGCATTCGACCCCACGGCCGATCTCAACGAATTCGCGGGCCGCGCCCAGGGCGTGGTGGATGCCGTGCTGGAGGATCGCGTCAACGTGGGCGACCAGCGGCCCTCCGTGGTGGCCGACGAGGCCGTGGACCACCTGGAGCGCCTGGCCTCCGACGTGGATTCGGGGGCCATCGTCAAGACCCCGTTTTATGGTCTGAACCAGCTCACGGGCGGGGTGCTGCCCGGCGAGGTGGTGGTCGTCGCCGGGCGGCCGGGCACGGGCAAGACGGCCTTCGCCCTGAACTGGGTGCGGTACGCCTGCAAGAAGGGCTGGGGCTGCGGGGTGTTCAGCCTGGAGATGCAGACCCGGTTTCTGGCCCTGCGCATGTTCGCCCAGTTCGGCGTGGACGCCCAGCGGTTCCGCGACGGCAAGTTGACCAAACAGGACTGGATGACGGTGCACGAGGGGGCCTACTGGCTCGGCCAGCAGGATGACCGGCTCCGCTTCTGGGACCGACCCGGCCTGACCGCCTCCGAGTTCCGCGCCCAGGTGCGCAAATGGCGGCGCGAGATCGACCTGCGCCTGGTCATGGTGGACTACCTCCAGCTCCTGCGGCCGGACCAGCGGGGCGGGTCGCGTGAGCAGGAGGTGGCCGAGGTTTCGCGCACCCTGGCCGAGACGGCCCGGGAGCACGGCGTGGGGGTGCTGTGTCTGGCCCAGCTCAACCGCGACGCCGAGAAGTCCTCGCGGCCTCTGCTTTCGCACCTGCGGGAGTCCGGGGCCGTGGAGCAGGATGCGGACCAGATCCTGTTCATCGTGCCCTGGGACGCGAGGGGCACGGAGAACCGGGTGGAGCTGGAGGTGGACGTGGCCAAGGGGCGCGGCAACCGCACCGGGACCACGAAGCTCTGGTTCGACCGCTCCCGCCTGCTCTTCGTAAACCCCGAATATCAACGCCAGGGGGAAGGCCTGTGAGGCGTCTTCCCCTCCGGCGCGCTCCCGAGGCGCTGCGCGAGGCCCTGCGGCACATGCTGCTGGACCTGGAGGACCGCCGCCTGGAGGTCGGGCTGGCCCCGGCCCCGGACCAGCGCCACTACACCCACTGCATCCGGGTGGTCCAGGACACCAACCCGGATTGGTACCGCGAACTGCTGGCCGCGTTCCCCCGCGGGAGGCGCAGGCGGGCGGCGCGCTACACGGACTCGTCCATCAAGCGCGACGACGTGTCGCGCATCATCAACCGGCTGCTCGGCCCCGGGACCCGCAGCGCGCTGGCTCCGCACCTGCTGGAGACGGCCGCGGCGATCCGGGAGGACTGGGTGGCCAGATACGGCCTGACGGCCGAGGAGGATGGGACATGTTTGGGATGCACGGGCTGATGAAGGTGTTCGGGGCAGGGCGCTACGTCCGGGTATGCCGGTGCGGGCAGATCATGCCCCGGGACGCGCGGCAGTGCGCGGCCTGCGGGGATACCCGTCTGATGCTCGCCCCGGAGCGCGACGCGCGGCGCATCGTGCGCGCAGCGGCCGGAGCCGTGGCGGCGGCCCGGGAGGTGACGGCATGAACACCCCCTACCTGCGCATGGCCCCGGAGGTGTTCGCTGCGGCCCTGCTGCGCATCCACCAGATCCTGGGGACGCACACCCAGGCGCAGCTCGCCGACAAGCTGGGGATCCGGCAGTCGAGCATTTCCGACGCCAAGCGCCGCAGCAGCATCCCGCCCGCCTGGCTGCTCTTCCTGGCCACGGAGTACGGGGCGCACCCCGAGTGGATCGTCCGGGGCGACGCCGCGGCCAACCGCTGGGTCGTGGGGGCGGACGAGTACCGCCGCCCCGTGGACCGGGAGGCCCTGCGCGTCGAGATCGAGGCCCGGGTGCGCGCCGAGGTGGACGACCTGGACGTCCCCGAGCTGCTGGCGCGGCTGCGGGGGCGGATGCCCGGCTGCACGGTGGTGATGACCAGCCCGGGAGACGCCCGGGCGCAGGCCCCGGAGCGCGAGCGCCGGGTGGGTCAGTAGGGGGTGGGTATGCCCAGCGTGCTGCACATGATCCGTGGCGCGTCGCTGGCCCGGCAGGCCTGCCATGAGCTTCTGGCCGCCCTGGAGGCCCTGCTCGGGCAGACGGAAGCCATGCTCGACGGCGACGACGACCCGACGCGGCGGAAGGTCCTGGAGCAGGTGGAGACGGCCCTGTACCGGGCGCACGGGGTGCTCCCGTTTCTGGCCGCGGACCAGCCCATGACCGGCTCGGACCTCGTCGCCCTGGAGCGGTACCGGCAGATCCACGTCCTGGGCTACGGGCCGGAGCACGACGCCGTGCAGGTACATGGCGAGCTGGCCATGGCCGGGGCGCTCTACCTGGCCCCGGAGCCGCTGTACAGAGCGGAACTCTTTGGGCCCGGGTCGGAAGGGAGGGGGGTGGGACCGCTCATGCATTGCGTGGACCCCTGGCCCTGGACGCGGCCTTTCCCCGGGGGGGACGGGACCAATGTGGAGAACGCCCACGACAACCGCGCCCGCCATTCCCGGCTGCGGCGGGTGGTCGTGGGCGGGGCCCTGGCGGCGGCCGAGGCGGACCGGCTCATGGCGGCCGGCGACGTGGTGGACTGGTGATGGTCCGTCAGCACGAGGTCATCGAGCGGGCCATCGCGGCCCTGCGCGAGGTGGAGGCCCTGCCCCAGCCCGGTCCGGGGTTGCGGGCGGCGGCGGTCTGCTCCGCCGTCCGGCTGGCGGCCCTCAAGGCGCGGACTCCCGAGTTTGGACACGTCTGCATGCGGCCCGATCCGGGATACCGGAGCCCGGAGGGGCATATCGGGCGCGGGTGCATGGAATAGGAGGCGATCATGTTCTGCGATTGCGAAGGCGCATGCGAATACGGGGAGCCGGTGCGCTGCTACCGGGGGAAGGAGACCACGGCGCGGATCCCGCACACCTGTTACGAGTGCGGCGGGAAAATCCGGCCGGGGACGAAGTATCTGCGCGCCACCTGGTTCGAGCCCGAGGGGGAGTGCTGGGAGGCTGCGGCCGTTTGTCAGGGGTGCCACGAGGTGGCGGGGCTGCTGCGCGACAAGGGGTGCTGCGTCCTGCCCGGGGACATGTGGACGGAACTGCGCGAGTCCGTGAAGGAAGGGGACGGCGACGTGTCCCTGGCCGACCTGGACGGCCTGTCCCCTGCGGCCGCGGATCTGGTGCAGCGCCTGGTGCTGGACCGCCTGCCCGATCCGTGCCCCGATGCGGTCGCGGGGGAGCCCGGGGAGGTGGCGGCGTGACGTTGTCCGAGCGTTTGCGCGTCGACCCCCGGGCCGCGGAGCGGCTGGCCGGGCTGGTGCTCGGGCGGTGGCGGTCGGGTGCGGATTCCATAGGCCTGGGCACGCTGACCCATGAGTACGACACGAACTGTCCGGCCGAGTTGCAGGTGAGCGGCCCCGGGTTCATGGGGCGCTGGCTGCGCGAGCTAGGGCTCCGTCTGGAGCGCAGGGACCTGTGCGGCCGGACGCTGACCTTCCTGCGCCTGGATGACGAGACCGGGCGTTGGCTGGTGGCGGCCGGGGCGCTCCGCCCCGAGGAGCTGCCCGGGGCGGCCGGGGTCGAGGCGCGGGCGGCGGAGTCCGCCGTGGTCCCCGGGGAAGAGGGCGGGGCCGCGGACGATCCGGAGCATTGGGTGGATCGCTACGTCGCCGCCCAGGTCCTGGGCCTGTCGGCCAACGGGGTGTTCTATTTGTGTCGACGCGGCCACCTGGAGAGCCGCGGCCGGGGACGTCGGATGTTGATCCGGATGGAGTCCGTGGAGCGGTATCGCGTCGCGCGGCTGGAGAGCGGTCGGCGACGCAGCCGCGCGACCCGTGCTGCGGAGGTCTGCAACGCCCAGGGACGATTGCTGCCTGAGCTGTGGGCGGTGCTGCTCCGGGCCGCGTCCCGATACTGGCGGGACCGCAAGGAGCGGGTGCCCCTGACGGAGCTGGCGGCCGAGCCGGGCCTGGGTCGGATGACGGCGGGGCGGCTGTGCGGCCTGCTGCACGACGAGGGGCTCACCCTGGAGCGCCTGGCGAGACGGGGGCGTCCCCAGGACGTGCTGGTGCTGGACGAGCGGGCCGGGCAATGGATGGTGTCCGTGGCGGCCGAGATCGGGGTGCCCCTGCATCTGGCGGGCATGGAGCCGCCCGTCATTCCCGCGGCGATTCTGGGCACGATCCGGGCGGCGGCCGGGGGCGGCGGGGGCGGGGGGCGGTGCGGCTGGTGCTCCTGCGTGGGGGGCGACAAGCCCATGGTCGTGGCCAAGCGGTACTCGGACGCGCGGTGGGCCGAATTCATGGAGTCCATCCGCCGGACCGCCCCGGGCGGCGGGAAGTGATGCGCGGAAACCGCCATGGAACAGCGTCGAAAATGCGCATCCGTTTTGCTCCGGTTTTCGAGCAAGGGGAAGGGCGACCGGGTGGAGCTGTTCCCGGCGGAGCAGTGGGCCGAAGGTCCCGAGGGGCTGTTCCGCCTGCGTCGGGGCGGGCGCTGGGTGGGCGGGCCGGATGGCGGGCCGGGTTACGTCACCCTGGAGGCCCTGGGCCGGATGCTGGCCGGGGACCTGGCGGCCGGACTGGGCGTGGAGCCCGGGGAGCCGCGGCCGGACCTGCGGCGCGGGGATGTGGTCCGGGTGCCCAACGGCGCGGTCTGGGACGGGGTGGTCATGCACGATGTGATGACTCTGGGCGACGATCCGCTGCAACTGGCGGACGGCCGTTGGTACGTCAACATCTATTTCTACGGCAAGCGACGGCGGGAGTGGGTTCCCGCCCGGGGCGTGAAGCTCAAGACCAGGAGGTCGTGATGGTCGTCGTGGGGATTTCCGGAAAGGTCGGGTGCGGCAAGAGCACTGTGGCGCGGCTGGTGGAGAAACTGGTGCCGGGCGGGGTGACGCGCCTGAGCTTCGCCTCGGAGCTCAAGGACGAGCTGAGCCGGGTGTTCGACTTCCCGCGCTGGTGGTTCGACACGCCTGAAGGGAAGGGAATGCCGGTCCGGGTGGACTGGTCGTTGGTGGACGACATCCTGCTGGACGGGCTTCCGTTGAATTATCCGCGGTTCAGCATGATGTCGATCCGCGGGCTGCTCCAGGTCTACGGCACCAACCTGGTGCGCCGAGTCGACCCGGACCGCTGGGTCCGGGCCGTGCGCGCGAAGATCGCGGCCCTGCCCCCGGGCGCGGTGGTGGTCATCGACGACGTGCGCTTTCCCAACGAGGTGGCCCTGGTGCGCGAGCTGGGAGGCCTGCTGGCGCGGCTGGACCCCTACCCGGGGTGGAAGCCGGGGGACGGCGCGGACCACGAGAGCGAGACGGCCCTGGACGACTGGACGGACTGGGACCTGCGCGAGGGCCCGGCCTTCGGGGACCTGGACCGGGTGGCCGAACGGGTGGCCGTGGAGATCCACGTGCGCAAGCCGCTGGCGCAGCAGGTGGCCGAAGTTGGGCGGCACGGGATGTCTACTATCGCGAGCCGCTGGCAGGCAGGGGATGCGGAACTCGCGGGGGATTACGCTCTGCGCGATGCGGCGGCCTGGTATGTGGAGGTCCATGACTTCGGGCCGCAGATGGCTGGAATGCGGGACTGCGCGGAGAGGGAGGTCTGCCTCACCTATTTTGCGGCGTATCGGGCATTGCGTGACGCCTTGGCCAAGTCGTGACTGTAGGAGGTGGACATGAGCAGGATCGTCAGAACCTTGGACGGCCGTGAATACGAGATCGTCAACGGCGGTGGGACGCGGATGCGCGTGGTGAAGGTGGGGAAAACCTACGTCCGCACGCCGCGGCTGCGGTGCAGGACCAAGATCCAGTGCCCGGGCGACCGGCCGAAGATACGGCGGGTGGGCCGTGGAGGTGGGGAATGAAGGGCGCGGAAATCCCCGTCTCCGAGGCCAAGGCCCTGGCGGAGAAGTATGGATACGAGCAGGTCGTCATCCTGACGCTGCGGCCCCACGAGGATCTACCCAACTGGTTCATGGGCTGGGCCACCACCTACAACACGGACAAGAAGCGGTGCGGTTTCCTCGGGAAGATCGCGGCGATCCTCCACAACAGCTTGCGCGCGCTCTACGCCGACGAGGCCACGACGCTGCGGTACCACGCCCAGCTCGGGGA
>JBFWIY010000134.1:0-6964 GCA_050255855.1 Desulfovibrionaceae bacterium | reverse complement strand
CGGTGCGGCAGGGGCTGCGGACCCTGGTGCCCGAGTACACGCCCGCTACGCACTGAGCCCGCTGCGCCGCGATCCGGTCTGCTTTTGGTGAGCAGGCACTCATTATCAATAATCAGATATCGCCCGACAGGCCCCGTTCCGGGGCCTTTTTGGAATTGTGTAAAAAAACAGCCTTTTCTACTTGAAATGTGAGCTAACCTTGTTTATATTCTACATTACTACCGGCGTTGGGGGTCCTGAAGGGGCTTCCGGCCCGGTTGGGATGTGGTCTGCGGCGGCTCCGGCGGGGTTTGCCGAGGAATGAAGAATGCTTGCTGTGTGCGGCCTCCAGGCCGACGCGGCGGGCGCAACCAGCGGAGACAAGGATCCGGGCATGAACGCGCCGTGTGATCCGGACTGCATTTTCTGCAAGATCATCGCCGGGGAGATCCCCTGCGCGAAGATCCTGGAGACGGAAAATTTTCTGGCCTTTCTGGACATCGCGCCGGTGCGCCCCGGGCACACCCTGGTGGTGAGCAAGGGGCACTACCCCACTCTGTTCGACCTGCCCGCCGGGCTCGGCACCGAGCTGACGCAGGCCCTGCAGGCGGTGAGCCGGGCGGTGATGGACGGGACCGGGGCCGACGGGTTCAACGTCGGCATGAACAATTTCAAGGCCGCGGGACAGCTGGTGCACCACGCCCACATCCACGTCATCCCGCGGGTCGAGAACGACGGCCTGGAGCTGTGGGGGCAGACGCCCTACCCGGACCAGGACCGCATGGCCCAGACGGCGTCACGCATCCGCGCCCGCATTCCCGGGGCGCAGTAACCCAAGACCGGAGGCAGGACATGAGCGGTCAGACCCTCACCAAGGCCGGCATCGTCGATTACATCTACGAAAAGACGGACAAAAACCGCGCCGAGATCAAGGAGCTGGTGGAGTCCATCCTGGACATCATGAAGCTGTCCGTCAAAAAGGACCACGCCCTGCTGGTGTCCGGCTTCGGCAAGTTCGAGGCCTACCACAAGAAGGCGCGCAAGGGCCGCAACCCGCAGACCAGCGCCAGCATCACCCTGCCGCCCCGCAAGGTGGTGGTCTTCCGGCTGTCTCGGAAGTTCCGGGCCGAGCTCAATCCCTAGGCCCGGGTCCGTTCTTTAGCTCCGGGAAACCGGCCGGAGCGGTCCCCTGAACCGCGCGAGGGCCGACCCGAAGGCCGACCCTCGCAGGAGTCGGACGCGACCTCCGCCGCGAGACTCCCTTGACGCCCATTCCGACGCCCCGAACCCTGGTTCGGGGCGTCGGCCTTTTTTCGCCGCCGCCCTCCCCGGCCGCCCGGCGCACCGGCCTTGTCCGGGGCGGCGGCTCGCCGTCAGCGCCCCTTGGGCTTGTACATGCGCTTTATCTCCAGGGTCACATTTCTCCAACGCTCCTTTTCGACGCAGTTCGCGCTTTTTTCGCTGCGCGCCTGCATATACTCCATTTCCCGCTGCATCTTGCGGTAGTTGTCCAGGCGGGCCTGCGGCAGGTCGCCCGAGTCAACGGCGCGAAGCACGGCGCACCCGGGTTCGTGCCGGTGCGTGCAGTCCGCGAATCGGCACGATCCGGCCAGTTCGAGGATGTCGGCGAAGGTCGCCTCCAGGCCGGAGCCGCCTTGCGAGAATGCGATCTCGCGGATGCCGGGATTGTCCATCAACAGGCCCCCCTGGGGCATGGTGATGAGCTCCCGGGACGTCGTGGTGTGCCGCCCCTTGCCGACGCTTTCGCTGACGGCCGCTGTCGCCCGGATGTCGCTGCCGTGCAGGAGGTTGGCCAGCGACGACTTCCCCGCTCCGGAAGAACCGATCATGGATACGGTCTGACCGGCCAGCAGATATCCGTGCAGTTCATCGACGCCTCTGCCGTCCCGGATCGAGGTGGCCACCACGGGGACGCCGGGCGCGACGCCCGCCACGGCGTCACGGAACGCGTCCGGGCGCTCGTGCAGGTCCGCCTTGGTCAGGACGATCACCGGCGTCATGGCGCAATTGTACACCAGCGCCAGGAATCGTTCGATCCGCCGCAGATTGTAGTCGCGGTCGAGCCCGCAAACGATGAACACCGTGTCGATGTTCGCGGCGAGAGGCTGTTCGCGCTGCGCCGCTCCGGCCTGTTTCCCGCGCGAGCCCGCATCGCCGCGGCACAGGATGTTCCGGCGCGGGATGACGCATTGCACCACGTCCTGGTCCACGAGCACCCAGTCGCCGGTGACCGGATACTCCTGCCGGGGGCGCTGGCGTATTTTCCCCGAGGGGGAGCAGAGGCGCTCGGTGAGCCCGTTGCTGACGAGGAAGCAGTCCCGTTGCGCGCTGAGGACCCTGGCCGCCTGGCCCGGGTCGATGCCCCGGCTCGCGGCCAGGCGTTCGAAATGATCGTTCCAGCCGAGTCGGCGCAGCCGGTTTGTCGGCTCATGGCCGACGGAGGATTGCGGCATGGTCATATTGACCCCACTTGTCTTGCGTCGAAGCAGCGCTTCGACCGTGCGTGATCACCGCCGGCCCTGCGGCAGGCGGTCAAGGGGACGACGTGGGGGACATGGAAGAAGGGCAGGACAAAAGGCCTGTTTCGGGTGAAACAGGTCCGGATCGGTTGCGTTCAGCCGGATGAAGGCCGCGCGCAGGCGCGGCGCAGAGGCGGCTTAGACCCGCTGCCTACCCGGTTCCATGTCGGGGGCGACAAGATCCATGCACTGGCGGGACATCCAAACTCCTTGGCGAAGCATGGCGAGACGCTCATCGAAAAAACGGAGCGTGTCAAGAGACGGCGCGATCGTCATGCCGGTCGCCCCTGCGGAGGGCGCTGCGGTCAGGGCCTGCGGTCGGGGCGCTGGACCGGCCCGGTCGTCCGGGCCGGTCCGCTTCGGGCGGGCGGGGGCGGCTCAGTCCCGCACCAGGAAACTGGCCGGATAGGTCGCCTTGAGCCGGGCCAGGGCCGACTGGGCGTCGGCCTCGCCGGGGAAGGCCCCGGCCTGGACCCGGAACAGGCCGCCGCCGGGCGCGATCACCATGCGCGACTGGACATAGCCCTCCTGCACCAGGGCCTCCAGGGCCCGCTGGGCGTTGGCCTTGTCCGCAAAGGCCCCCACCTGCACCCAGTAGCCGCCCGAGACCGCCTGCACCGCGGCGGCCGGGGCCGGGGCCTGCGAGGCCTGCGGGGCCTGTGGGGCCGCTGCCGGGGTGGTCTCGGCCGCCTGCGCCGGGGCCGGAGCCTGGGCCTGGGACGGCGCAGGAGCCGGGGCGGGCTGCGGCTTGGCGGCCGTGGCCGGGGCGGCCGTGGCCTTGGGCTTGGCCGCCTTGGCCGGGCCGCCCTCCAGGCTGAGCCCCACCTCGGCCGCGCCTTGGGCCTTGATGCCGATGGCCTCGGCCGCGGCCTGGGACAGGTCGATGATCCGGTCCTTGTTGAAGGGGCCGCGGTCGTTGATGCGCACCGTCACGCTCAGGCCGTTCTCCAGGTTGGTGACCCGCGCCGTGCTGCCCAGGGGCAGGGTCCGGTGGGCCGCGGTGAGGGCGTCGGGATCGTACAGGTCGCCGCTGGCCGTGGGCAGGTCCTCGCTGTCCGGGGTGATCCAGGCGGCCAGGCCCCGCTCGTCATAGACCGCGTTCCGGACGTCCTCGGCCGCCTCGGGCTGGACCGCGGCCGTCGTGGCCGGGGCCGGAGCCGGGGCGGCTGCGGCCGGAACCGAGACCGGAGCCGGGGCCGGAGCGGCGGGCGTCTCAGCCGCCCGGGCCGGGCTCGGGGCCTTGGTCGGAGCCGGGGCCTGGGCCGGGGCGGCCGCGGCGGGCTGCGCGGCGGGCTTGGCCGTGGTCATGGGGGCGGCGGCCGGGGCGGGCTCGGGCAGGTCCTCGCTCACCACGGCCGCGTCCTGCCCGGCCGTCTCCGCGGGGGCCGGGGTGGGCTGGGCCGCCTCGTCCCCTGCGGCCGAGCCGCCGGGGACCGTCATCTCCATGGCGTCTTCCGTGCCCGGGGGGGTGGTGTAGATGCGTTTCTTGGCGCATCCCGCCGTGAGCGCCAGCAACACCAGCGCCGCGACCAGACATGCCCACGGGCCGATTCCGCCGCGCCGCGCCGAAAGACGACAACGAGTTCCGCTGTCCATGACCGTTCCTCGCGGTTTGATATTTTCGTGAAAAAATCTTGAGAACCTCTAACTACCCTTCCTGCCGTTGCAAAGCAACCCCTGGAGGGAGGCCGGGCCCGGGCGGCGAAGGACGTTCCGGCCGGGGCGGCGGGGGTGGGGACGCAGTGCGCGGCCGGGGCGGCCCGGCCGGAGCGGAGCTTGGCGGCCCGGGGCGGGGATGGGAGCGGTCCGGCGGGGCTGCGCGGCGGCGGCCGGGCGGGAACCGGGGTGGCGCGCGGCGGCGGGGGCGAAGGGCGATGGAGGCAGCAAGACCCGGGGGCCCGGGCCTGGGCGGGAAATGTGGAAAAAGTCCAGATGGTTTCTCGACCCCCGGCGCGGGGGGGAGGCCGGGCGGCGGCGGGGCTGGAACGGGGGATCAAAGGGGCCGAGGCCGTCAGGGGGGGCGTGGGGAGTCCCGCCGGGCGGCGGGTGGCGTTTTTGGGGGGGGGCGCGGGCCTCGGGCTCGGCCGCCGGACCGGGGTGGACCGGGCGTCTTTTTCCAGAGGGCTGGCTTGTTCCTGACGCTGGCGGTCGCCGAGCGCGGTTCTGGGGCGCGACCGGCCGCCGCCGCCCACGGCGGGGGCATCAACCGTTGTTGGCGGTGGATGGTCCCTGTCCTTATGTGCCCGGCATTCGCCCGGGGCCGCCCGGTGCGATCGCTGGGCATTTTCAGCAAATGTTTCTGTGCCCTTCGTGTGGTTCCGACCTTATTACATAGTCATCAATATTTTTCCCTCAGCCCCTTTCCGCGCCGCGATGTCCGCCCGGCGTGGATGATGTCGGCCGGGCGGGCATGGCGGTGCAAGGCGGGGGGCCGGGAGGGGCTGCTGCCCCCCGGCCGCCGCAACGTGGCGTTTGGTCGGCTGGGCGCGAATGCGGCCAGGTGATGTAGCGCCACGGCGTCCTGCTCCGCACGGGGAGGCCTTCACAGCATGTGGCGGCGGTTTTACCGCGCGTTGCCGGTCCGCCGCGGGGGGCTGGGGGCTGCCGGGCGGGACTGGCGATGGGATTGGGTCGGCCGCGTTGGGACCCGCGGGCGTGGTCAGTGGCCGTTTCTTAAGAAACATTCCTGCGTCCTGCCGTGGTTTCGAGCATATTTCATAGTTACAAATCTTTTCCCTTCAACCCCTTTCCGCGCCGCGATGTCCGCTTGGCGCGCGACTCGTCGTCCCGGCGTCCGGCAGGGCGTCACGCGCGCCAAGCGGGCATCGCGGCGCAAACTGGGGGGTCCGGGGGGGCCCCTGCCCCCCCGGCCGCCGGAGGCTTTCTGTGCTAGGCTTCGGCTTCGGCCGTCAGTTCCGGGGGGGCGTCCTGGAATGCGAAGGGGTTGAGAAACTGGCGGCCCCAGAGCAGGCGGCGGTCCGTCTCGGGCAGGGCGGCCTCATCGCAGACCGTATCCCAGTGTTGGCGGATGGTGCGGATCTGGTCCGCGATGAGGGCGGTGGCCTGGTCCGGGGCGAGTTGGAAGTCGGCGGCGGCGGCGATGCAGGTGGTGAGGCGGCTCAGGTGGTCGCCGTCCGTGATGGCCATGGCCTGGGAGGCCTCGTTGCCGGTGCGGGACTGGGGGCAGACGTCGTAGGCCGGGGTGAGGGTGAGGTGGTGGCCGTCCCAGAAGGCCGCGTGGTTGCGGGCGTGGTCGTCGGTATTGCCGCACAGGATGTTGAAGACCAGGCGGCGGAACAGTTCCCGGAGGGTGTCGGCCGGCCGGGTGAAGCGGTGGCGCACGATTTCGGCCAGGTGTTCGTAGCTGGCGTAGCGGGCCATCATCTCGTCCAGGCCCAGGATGGTGAGGGCGGAGACCATGGCCCGGCGGGTCCAGCCGGACGGGGATTTTTCGCGGTCGAAGCGTTCCACGAGCAGGACGTCGCGGCCCAGGGCGGAGGCCAGGCGCACGGGCGCGGCCTGGATGCCCACGGCGGAGGCCAGGCGCATGGCCACGTATTCGGCCTTGACCACGTTGTAGAAGTCCCGGGAGGACGAGAACTTGGCCACGAATTTCCGGTCGTCCGTCTCGACCTGGGCCTTGGGCCTGGCCCCGCCCAGGGAGGTGCCGTGTTGCAGGGCCTGGGCCAGGTCGGACGGCAGGGGGACGCCGTGCTCCACGTGTTCGGCGGCGGCGAGCAGGGTGTCCAGGGAGGTGGCGCCGGCCCGGCGGGGGACGTACCGGGTGGGGGAGGCCTGGAAGTCCAGGGCCCCGATGCGGTCCGAGCCGGACTCCAGGAGGTAGGTGAGTTCGTCGAGGTCCATGGTGTCGGCCCTGGTCCCGTGTCGGCCCAGGAGCCGGTTGAGGATGACGCGGCGTCCCCAGGCGTCGGGCGCGGCGTCGCGGATGCAGCCGGGCATGGACAGGCCCGGGGGCAGGGGGATGGCGCCCTGGCGCAGGGGGAGTTCCGGGAGGTAGAGGGGGATGGCGTCGGGGTGGCGGAGGTAGCTGCGGCCGTAGTTGAAGGTCAGGGTATGTCCCGCGGCGGTGAGGCGTCCGGCCACCACGGGCTCTACGGTCTTGGGGAGCCAGACCCAGACGTAGGCGTCCTTGGGGGGGCTAGAAGTCATCCTGGACGTCTCCGGCGGGGGTGCGCACGGCCTTGGGCAGGAGGGCGCGTTTTTCCTGGCTGTGGGAGCGCAGGATGGTCATGGTGTCGGCGTCGGCGTCGAACAGGGGGACGCCCACGATGGCGGCGACCTCCAGGACCGCGCCCACGGCGCATCCCGGGTCGCCGGATTCCATGCGGTGCAGCAGGGCGCGGGAGATGCCCGCCCGTTCGGCCAGGGCCTCGGCGGTGAGGCGCGCGGCCATGCGGCCCTCGCGGATGAGGTTGCCCAGGTGG
>JBFWIY010000133.1:0-6966 GCA_050255855.1 Desulfovibrionaceae bacterium | reverse complement strand
GTAGGGAGCGGGCGTAGGGCTCGGGCCCGTCCCCGGCGCAGACGAAGCGGGCCTCGGGCCGCGTCCGGACCAGGATGGCTGCGGCGCGCAGAAAGGTCTCGTGGTCCTTGACGGGGTCGAGCCGGGCGGCCAGGCCCACGAGGGGGACGTCTTCCGGGGCCTCCCATTCGGCGCGCAGCCGGGCCCGGGCGGCCTCGTCCGGGGCGAAGCGGGCGGTGTCGATGCCGTTGGGCACCACCTCGGCGTTGCGGCGGGAAAAACCCTGACTCAGGGCGAAGTCCCGGCCGGCCCGGGAGTTGTAGACCACCCGGTCGGGCAGAAACGAGAGCCGCCGTTCGACCTGGAAGTGCAGCCAGGGGAGCCTGCCGTAGCGGGCGAGCTCCATGTCCGAGGTCCGGACGCCCCAGAGCGCCGCCGGGGCGGGCCGGAGCAGCGGCCGGGCCAGGACGGCCAGCAGGTTGGCCGTGCCCAGGAAGCCGTAGATCGCGTCCGGCCGGAGGCGGCGCAGCAGCCGGACCAGGCGCAGGAAAAAGGGCCCTACGTCCCAGCGGCCGCGTTTGTCCAGGTGGTGCAGGGTCACGGGGGACCCGGCCAGGTCGCGCTCCAGGGCCCCGCCGCCGTAGAACACGGCCAGGTCCACGGCATGGCCGCGCCGGGCCAGGCCGTCGGCCAGCACCAGGACCTGGCGCTCGGCCCCGCCGGTCTCCAGGGACCGGATCAGGAAGGTGACGCCGAGCCGGGTCACGCCGTCTCCGGGGCGGGCGCGTCCGGGAAGAGCGCCGCCAACTCGTGGCCGTTGACGTTGCGCACCGGGCGAAAGCCGTCCGCCTCCCGGCGCAGGACCAGGGCGGCTTCATCCCCGGGATATTTGGCGTTGTTCTGGGAGAGGACGACATAGCCCCCCGGGGCGAGGCTCCGGGCCAGGTTGTCCAGGGCGCGGCGGATGGTCGCCGCGTCGAAGTAGGCCAGGTTCAGGATGTTGGCGCACTTGATGAGCTGGACCGGACGGTCCAGGGCGTCGCGGAACAGGTCGAAGCGCCGGATGGCCGGGACGCCGAATGCCTCGCGCACCCGGGGGTTGACCACCTCGATGGGGGCGTAGCCCTGCGGGTCCACGGTGCGGCCCGGGGAGAGCCAGACGTACAGGCACAGGAACTTGAGGCCGAAGCGGCGGCCTTCCGCGTCCAGGAAGGCCCGGCCCAGGGGAAAACGGCGCTGAAGGAAGCGGCTGAAGCGGTCCGTGAGCACCACCTCGGCGAAGACGTCGCGCCGGGCCAGGAGGTTCAGGGCCGAGCTGCCGTCGGACACGCCCACCTCCAGGAGCCGGGGGGCGTCGAACTCCCGGGCCAGTTCGAGCAGCAGGCCGTCCGCCAGACGGGTGCGGTCCAGGCCGGTGGTCTTGTAGGTGTTGTCCACCTTCAGGTAGGAGGTGGCCAGGGCGTAGAGCCGGGCGCGCTCCGCCGGGGGGGCGGCCAGGGCGCGCTCCAGCATGGCCGGGGTCACCCGGTAGCGCAGGTGGTGGAAGAACAGGTGCTGGAGCCCCTTGCGGTCGATCCAGTCCAGCAGGCGGATGCTGTCCCAGCAGGTGCAGCAGCGCAGCAGGGCCCGTTTCAGCGCGCTCGGACTCATGATCCCCACTCCTCCAGCCAGGCCTGGAACATGAGCACGTCCCAGAGTTGATGGCACCACATGATCTCGCCGCGCAGGAAGCGGCGGCGCAGGTCCTCCACGCGGTCGGCGTCCAGGTAGCCCCGGCGGCGGATGGCCGCGGGGTCGAGCAGGTCGTTCATCCAGGGCCGCAGCTCGCCGCCCAGCCACTGGGCCACGGGCACGCCGAAGCCCATCTTGGGCCGGTCCACCAGCTCGCGCGGGACCAGGCGGTAGAGCAGGCGGCGCAGGATGCGCTTGCCCTGGCCGCCGGCCGCCTTCATGCCCACGGGCAGGGCGGCGGCGAACTCCACCACCCGGTGGTCCAGGATGGGCACGCGCAGTTCCAGGCCCACGGCCATGCTGGCCCGGTCGGTCTTGGTCAGGATGTCGTCGGGCAGGTAGGCCACGGTGTCCCAGGCGGTCATGGCCTGGAGCCGGTGGGGGAAGGTCCGCGCCCAGGCCCGGGTGAGCGGGCTTTCCGGCTCCGTCCCGCCGGGCACCAGGGCCTCGGGTCGCTTCTCGTGGCTCAGGAAGTGCCGGTAGAAGAGCTCGAAGCGGTCCAGGGTGAGCATGTCCAGCCGCCACTGGATCTTGTAGCCGAAGGCCCCGAGCAGGCCGAAGAGCCGGGGCGGCACGGCCCGGGCCAGCCCGGCCAGGGCCCGGCGCGCCGGGCGCGGGATGCGCTGCACCGTGTCGAAGAGGTCCATCCAGGCGTAGCGCTGGTAGCCGCCGAAGAGTTCGTCCCCGCCGTCGCCGGACAGGGCCACGGTGACGTGCCGCCGGGTCAGGGCGCAGACGCAGGCCGTGGGGATCTGCGAGGAGTCGGCGAAGGGCTCGTCCCAGAGGCGCGGGACCCGGGGCACCACGTCCAGCATGTCCTTGGGCGTGATGTAGAGCTCGGTGTGGTCCGCGCCCAGGTGCCGGGCCACGGCCGCGGCGTGGGCGGCCTCGTTGAACTCCCGCTCGCGGAAGCCGATGGAGAAGGTCTGCACCGGCCGGTCCGAGGCCCGCTGCATGAGGGCCACCACCAGGGAGGAGTCGATGCCGCCGGAGAGCAGGGCCCCCAGGGGAACGTCGGCCACCATGCGGGTGCGCACGGCCTCGTCCAGCAGGGCCTCCAGCCGCGCCTCGGCCTCGGCCTCGTCCCCGGCGAAGGGGGCCGCGGCCCCGCGCTCCCAGACGTCCAGGGCGGACCAGTACGGGACGATTTCGGGCTCGCGCTCCGGTTCGGCCAGGGTCAGGATGCACCCGGGTTCGAGCTTGCGCGCGGCGGTGTAGATGGTCCACGGGGCCGGGACATAGTTGTGGCGGAAATACAGGCACAGGGCGTCGCGGTCCACCTCGGGCCGGAAGTCCGGGTGGGCGCGCAGGGCCTTGAGCTCGGAGCCGAACACCACGGCCCGGCCCGCGCGGCCCCAGTAGAGCGGCTTGATGCCCAGGCGGTCGCGCACCAGGTGCAGGGTGCGCCCGGCGCGGTCCCACAGGGCGAAGGCGAACATGCCCACGAAGCGCTGCACGGCCGCGGCGAGCCCCCACTGGGCGATGGCGGCCAGCATGGTCTCGGTGTCCGAGCCGCCGCGGAAGCGGTGGCCCAGGGGTTCGAGCTCGCGCCGCAGGTCCAGGTGGTTGTAGACCTCGCCGTTGAAGCAGAGCAGGTAGCGGCCGCAGGCCGAGGCCATGGGCTGGCGGCCCAGGGGGGAGAGGTCCAGGATGGAGAGCCGCCGGTGGCCCAGGCCCACGCCCGCCTCGGGGTCGGTCCAGACCCCGGCGTCGTCCGGCCCGCGGTGGGCCAGGCTGTCGGTCATGGCCTGGAGCGCGGCGGCGTCCAGCCGGCCGGGCGGGGCGAAGATGCCGGTTATGCCGCACATGGCGGGACCTCTCGTTGCGGTGCGGGGGTGCGGAGCCGGGGCGTCACGATCCGGCCTCCCGGCCCTGGGCCGTGTCGTGCAGCAGGGTCTCCCACTGGTCCAGGATCCGGTCCTCGGCGAAGCGCTCCAGGACCTCGGGGGCGCGGGCGGCCAGGGCGGCGCGCAGGCCGGGGTCGCCCATGGCCCGGTCCAGGGCCGCGGTGAAGGCGGCCTCGTCCCCGGCGGGGGCGAGCAGTCCGTCGACGCCGTGGCGGATGATCTCCCCCGGGCCGCAGGGGCAGTCGAAGGCCACGGCCGGGACCCCGCAGGCCATGGCCTCGCACAGGGCGTTGGGAAACCCCTCGAAGCGCGAGGACAGGGCGAAGAGCTCGGCCCGGCGCAGGTGGTCGGCCACGTTGTCCACCCGGCCCGTGAACTGCACCCGGGCCGTCACGCCCAGGTCGCGGGCCAGGGCTTCCAGGGCGGCGCGTTCGGGACCTTCGCCCACCAGGGCCAGGCTCCAGTCGGGATGGGTCGGGGCCAGGCGGGCGAAGGCGCGCAGCAGGACGTCGAATTGTTTTTCCGGAGCGAGCCGCCCCACGGCCATGACCAGGGGCTGCGGCAGGTCCGGAGCCGGCCCCGGCGGCGGCGCGGGGGCCACGGGGTTGGGGATGACCACGGACTTGCCGCCCAGCCAGGGCAGGGCCGCGGCGGCCCGGGCCGTCTGGAAGGTCACGGCGGCGGCCGCCGGATAGACCAGGCGTCGCAGGATCTCCCAGATGCGGCCGGGGGAATAGGCCCCCGGCGTGGTCCGCTCGCAGCAGATGACCGGGATGCCCGTGCCCCGGCAGGCCAGCGAGGTCAGCACCCCGGTCTGCTCCATGAAGGCCACGGCCACGTCCGGGGCGAACCCGGCCAGGGCGCGCCGCAGGGCGCGCACCCGCGTCAGGTTTTCCGTCACGGCGCGGCAGGGGCCCGAGGAGGCGCGAAGGAGGTCCAATCGCCGGACGCCGATCCCTCCGGCCAGGGGGAAAGACGGCCGGGCGTCCGGGGACTCGAAGGTGAGCACCAGGACCTGGTGTCCCCGGGCGTCCCAGGCGTTGGCCAGGGCGCTGAGGGCCCGTTCCGCCCCACCCACCCGCAGGGTGGAGATGACTAGGCAGATGCGCATGACGCCCTCCGGAAGAACCATGCCTCCGGTCGCAACAAGGGGCCGGGGGTGTGCTTCCTGCGACGGGTGGAGCCGTTGGAAACGGCCATGCGCAAGGTCGGATAGGCCCCCGAGTGCGTCGGAGGGGCCGACGGGAAGGCACCTTTCCGGGAACCCGGGTGGGAGATGGCCTGCGTCCTGCTCACGGTTGCCCCTCTTCTTCCGCCGTGTATTCGTTTGCGGGGTGTTTCCCGATCAGGGCGTGGAGCAGGGCTTCCCACTGATCGGCGATCCGTTCGGGGACGTAGGTTTGGGTGATGGCCTCGGCCTCTTGGCCCAGCCGCAGGCGGAGCTTGTCGTCGTCCAGCAGGATGCGCATGGCGTTCGCCAGGGCGGTTTCGTCGCCCCGGGGGATGAGGCGGCCGTTGCGGTCCGACTGGATCAAGGAGCACGCTCCCGGCGTGTCCGTGGCGATGCAGGGCCTGCCCATGGCCATGGCCTCGGCCAGGGCGTTGGGCTGGCCCTCGTAGTGCGAGGCCAGCACAAAAAGTATGGCGGCCTGGAGCCATGCCCCGACCTCCTGACGCTCGCCGAGAAAATGGACCCGGGCCTCCAAGCCGAGCGAGGCCGTCAATTCGGTCAGCCGCCGACGCTCAGGTCCCTCCCCGAGCAGAACCAGATGGACGTCCGTATCGGCGGAGATACGGAGGAAGGCCCGGATCAGCAGGTCGCATCCCTTTTGCGGGTCCAGTCGAGCCACGGTAAGGAGGTATCGATAGGGGACGTCGGGGAGGGGTGAGGCGTCGAACCGGCGGATCGGATTGGGAATCACCCGGACGTTGCGCCACCAAGCGGGCCAGGCCGGCCGCAGCGCCGGGGTCTGGATGACCACGGCCGAAGCCAGGGGATACAGGATTCGGCGCAGCAGGCGGAAGGCCCGGGGCTTGGGATGGAGCCGGGGGTCGATGCGCTCGCTGACCACTATGGGAATCCGGCTGCCCAGCAGGGCGAGCATGACCCGGAGGTTGATTCCATCGATGAAGCTGATCACGACCTGCGGTCGGGTGGCGAGGATCGTCCGGCGGAGCGTTCCGATCCGTCGGAAGAGGTCCGCCACGCGGCCCAGACCCGAGGATGGCCAGAATATGTCCGCATGGCGAATCTGAACGGCGTCCGGAAGAGCGTAGGCCATTGGGTCGTCGGCCGATCCCAGCAGGACGAGGCTCACCGACCAGCCGCGTTCGTTCAGAACGCCGGCCAACCAGGCGAGGACGCGTTCGGCGCCGCCCCGGTTGAGCCGTCCGATGACGAGGGTGGCTCGGCAATGGTCGTTAGGCATGGTCATGTCCGCGGATCATTGATGTCGGATTCTGCGCAGGAGGGGGCCCGCTTCAGAACCATACCTTGGACAAATTCCGTCCAAGGAGCGTTTCCAGGTTGCGCACGCCAGGGGTCAGGAGTTCCTGCATCTCGGAGCGGAGGTGTTCATCCATGGGGGCCAGCGGTTTGGCCCCTCCGTTGTTCCATTGTGTAATTCGTCTGCCCACGCTTTGCCGGATGAACGGTGGGATGAGGTATTTGACGATCGGAAGAACGTATTTCCCGTAGTGGACGGCGATGATCCTCTGAAGGCGATCGCTCCGGAGGCGATATCCCTCGTTGTGCGTCTTTAATATGGGCACGTAATCGGTGCGTATGTCAAGGAACCTGCACAGCTCCATGAAATTCGGCAGTACGTCCGCGAAGAACTCCTCAAACAGATATATCTTGATGTCATCTTTCCCGAATAGTTCGTAATATCTAGATAATTGTTCGAAATATCTGACCCTGTGGGCATGCAGGAGAAACCACCGTGCAGGGTCCCAGACGGGCTCCTTGAATGACCCCAGCAGGGCCTTTTCCGCGCTGCGATGCTCCCATCCGAGTCTCCTGATGTGCGCCCAATGGGAATACATCATATCGACTGGATTGCGGAGTATGGCGATGAGCTTGATTCTCGTGTCGCCATATGCGTCCTTTATCATCCCGGGCGCCTCTGGGCTCGATAGATAGTGCGTCGAGGCTTCCCCGATGGCCTTGACGCCGCGCCCTTCCTGGAAGAGTTGCAGGTAGCCGTTCCAGTCATGAAGTCCGGGAATCTCCGGGGAGGTGAAGTATGCGGGCTCCTTCCACTTCGGCATGAAGACGTCGGGGTGCCCGCCAAGATAATTGGCCAGGGAGGTGGTCCCGGATTTTGCGGCGCCTATGATGAAGAAGTTCGGCATGGGGGGCGATGCCGGCGTGGCCGCATTTTGGGTTCGCTGCATTGCCACGGTCATT
>JBFWIY010000132.1:0-6982 GCA_050255855.1 Desulfovibrionaceae bacterium | reverse complement strand
GCTCCGGCCCGGCACCGGCTTCCAGCGGGCGGCCCGGACCGCGGCGCCGGGCGCGGCGGCCTCCAGGGCCTGGGGCGTGGCCGGGCGGCCGTCGATGCTCAGCACCACGTCCGGCCAGGCCAGTCCGGCCCGGGCCGGGGCCGTGCCCGCGGGCGCGGCCAGCACCAGCACCCCGTCCGGCACGCCCAGCCAGGCGGCCTGGGCCGGGGTGAGGGCCGCGTAGGCCGGGGCCGGGCCGGGGGCCAGGGTGAAGCCCCGCGCCGCGGCCAGGGTGTACAGGGCGTCGGCCAGGGTCTGCCGGGCCGCGGGGTCGTCCACGGCCAGGGTCAGGGTGCGGCCGCCCTCGTGGGTCAGCTCCACCCGGCCGTCGGCGTACAGGGCCAGGCCCTCCACCCGGGCCAGGTCCACCACGGCGGTCTGGTCCTTGTCCACGAACACGCGCTCCAGCTGGGGCCAGGAGCTTTCGCAGAAGAAGCGGCCGTCGCAGCGTTCGTCGCCAAAGGCCAGGGGATTCTCGATCTCGCGGTATTCGGGCTGGGTCCACTGCATGCGGGCGCGCAGCAGGCCCTGGGCCTCGCGCAGCGCCACCCGGCTGTTGGTCCGGCCGGGCACGCGCGCCTCGGGGGCAAGGTCGGCCAGGGCGCGGCGGGCCGCGTCGGCGTCGGCCATGCGCTGCGGGGCGTAGAAGAGCCGCCCGGCGTCCACCTGGGCGGGCCAGGCGGGCTCCGGCCCGGCGGCGCGCAGCCCGGCGCAGCCCCCGGCCCACAGGCCCAGGGCCAGCGCCAGGAGCAGGGCCGGGGCCGGGCCGCGGCGTTTCGGCGCGCGCCGGGACGGGTCGGACCACGGGGACGGCCTCAGGGGGCCGGACGATCTGGACGGGGCGGGCAGGGCGGACATGGCGCACACCTCCGGTTGTCCCCTCCAGATAATCACGCCCCCGGCGCCGGGCAAGCGCTTGCCATTTCGACCCGAGACGGTAGACTGGGGCGCATCGCAAGCCCAGGAGGACGGCATGTCCCGACACCGGCCCGCCTATACGGGCGTCAATCACCTGGCCATGGCCACCGGCGACATGGAGGCCACCATCGGCTTCTGGCGCGACCTGCTCGGCATGCGCCTGGTGGCCGGGCTGGGGCGGCCCGGGTTCCGGCACTATTTCTTCGAGATCAGCCCCCACGACATGATCGCCTTTTTCGAGTGGCCCGGGGTGGAGCCCGGGCCGGAGCGCGACCACGGCGCGCCCGTGAAGGGCCCGTTCATCTTCGACCACGTGTCCATCGAGGTGGCCGGGGACGAGGACCTCTGGGAGCTGCGCGCCCGGCTGGAGGCGGCCGGGGTCTGGGTGAGCGAGGTCATCGACCACGGCTTCATCCACTCCATCTACAGCTTCGACCCCAACAACATCCCCATCGAGTTCAGCGCCCCGGTGTCCGGGGTGGACATCCGGCGGCGTCCGCGCATGGCCGACCGCAGCCCCACGCCCCGGGCGCGCGAGGGGGCCGACCCCGTGCCCGGCCGCTGGCCCGAGCCCGGGCCCCTGCCCCCGGCGGACGAGCGTCCGGTCTATGAGGGCGAGGGCGCGGTGCTGCGCGACCCGGCCCCCGCCGACCCGCAGGCCGAGGGCGGGGCCTGAGCCCGGCATGCGCGTGCTCCTGGTCCATCCCCACTGCCTGGAGGCCCGGCAGGTGGAGGAGAACGTGGCCGCCCCGCCCATCGGGCTGTGGTGGATCGCCGCCAGCCTGCGCGCGGGCGGGCACGAGGTCCGGGTGTACAACGCCGAGGTCCGGCGCTTCCGCGCGCCCGACCTGGCCGCGGACTTCGCCCGGGAGGTCGCGGACTTCGCCCCGGCCGTGGCGGGCTTCTCCGTGCTCCAGGCCAACCGCTTCGGGGCCCTGGAGCTGGCCCGGGCGGCCAAGTCGGTCCGGCCCGGGGTGGTCACGGTCTTCGGCGGGCCCACCCCGACCTTTCTCTGGGCCCATTTCCTGACGCACTTTCCCGAGGTGGACGTGGTGGCGCCGGGCGAGGGCGAGGCCGCCATGGTGGAGCTCTGCGCCGTGCTGGAGCGCGGCGGGGGCCCGGCCGCCCTGGCCGGGACGCCCGGCCTGGCCCTGCGCGGGCCCGAGGGTCCCGTGCGCACCGCCCCGCGGCCGCCCATCGCGGACCTGGACGCCCTGCCCCTGCCCGCGGAGTTCGCCACCTACCAGCACCTCTCCCTGACCCGGGGCTGCCCGGGCAGCTGCCGGTTCTGCGGCTCCCCGCTCTTCTGGGGGCCCAAGGTGCGCTTCCGCTCGCCGCAGCGCTTTGTCGACGAAATGGAGCTGCTGGCCCGGCGCGGGGCGCGCTTCCTATACGTGTCCGACGACACCTTCACCCTGCGCCGCGAGGCCGTGCTGGAGGTCTGCGCCGGGATCCAGGAGCGCGGCCTGGGCCTGACCTGGGCGGCCATCAGCCGGGTGGACCGGGTGGACGCCGAGGTCCTCTCGGCCATGCGCCGGGCCGGGTGCGTGCAGCTCAGCTTCGGGGTGGAGAGCGGCAGCGCGCGCATCCGCCGGAACCTGGGCAAGGGCACCACGGACGCGGACATCCGCCGGGCCTTCGAGCTCACCCGGCGGGCGGGCATCCTGCCCCGGGCCTACTTCATCTACGGCAGCCCCGGGGAGGACGACGCCAGCATCGCCGAGACCGTGGAGCGCATGGCCGAGATCAAGCCGCTCATGGCGCTCTTCCACGTGCTGGTCATCCTGCCCGGCACGCGGCTCTGGGACGAGTACGCCGCGCGCACCGGGGCCACGGACGACGTGTGGTGCGATCCCATCGAGGACATCATGTATTTCGAGACCGACCCGGCCATCGCCCCGGAGGCCATGCGGGCCTGGAAGGCGCGGCTGCACGGGGCCTTCGAGGCCGGGCTGCCCGGCTGGGCCCGGGAGCTGGCCGAGCCCGGGGCCCTGGACCCGGATCCGGCCCTGGCCCCCTGCCACGCGGACTTCCTCTCGCGCCTGGGTCTGACCTTTCTGGAAGGGGACTACGCGGCCCTGGGCGAGCCCGCCATGCGGGCGGACCTGGCCGGGACGCTCTTCGACGCGGCCCTGGGCTATGGGGAGCACCCGCGCGCCTGGCTGGGCCGGGGCATCCTGCGCCAGATGGAGCGCGACGCGGACGGCGCGGCCGAGGCCTTCGAGCGCGGCCTGGGCCTGGACCGGGACAACGCCTCCCTGCGCCTGGGCCTGGCCGTGGCGCGCATGAACCAGGGCCGGTTCGCCGAGGCCCTCACGGCCCTGGAGCCCCTGGGCCCGGCCCCCGAGGCCGAGGCCCTGCGCGCCCACTGCCGGGCCGCGGGCCGGGCCGACGGCTAGTCGGGCGTCTCGTTCGCCGCGTCTCCCGGCCTCGACTCCGGGATGTCCGCCAGCAGGCAGAGCGTGCGCCCCTGGTCGTCCGGCACGCGGCGCAGCCGGACCGCGACCCGGGCCCCGTGGTCCGCGGCCAGGGTCAGGTCGGCGGTCTCGCGCTCCCCGTCGGCCACGACCGCCAGGACGGCCCGGTCCAGCCCGGGCAGTTCCGCGCCCACCAGCGCCTCGGCCTTGCGGCCCAGGCAGGCGGCGAAGGCCCGGTTGGCGCGCAGCACCCGGCCGCCGGAATCGAGCACGGCGCGGGGCCGGGGGTCGCGGTCGAACACGCCATGGAAGCGCTCCCGCTCCCGGCCGTGCTCCCGCTCCAGGGTCACGCGGTCGTTGACGTCCAGGACGATGGACAGGAAGTAGGCCGGGCGGCCCTCGGCGTCGCGCACCAGGCGCACGGTGAGCAGGCCCCAGGTGATGTCCCCGTCCTTGCGCACGTAGCGCTTGCGCATCTGGTAGTGGTCGATGTCGCCGCGCAGCACGGCCTCGGCCCGGAGCGTGTCGGCCTCCAGGTCGTCGGGGTGGGTGAGGTCCATGAAGGTCCGGGTCGCGAGCTCGTCCTCGCTGTAGCCCGTGAAGGCGCACAGCTCCCGGTTGACCCGCAGGAAGCGGCCGTCCGGGGCCACCAGGGCCACGCTCACCGGGGCCAAGTCGAAGGTCAGGCGCAGACGCGCCTCGCTTTCGGCCAGGGCGGCCTCGGCCTGGCGCTGCTCGGTGACGTCCTGGATGGTCCCCGCATAGGCCTGCCCGGTCTTTTTGTCCTCCCCGTGCTTCTCGTCCTCGGCCAGGGGGACGCCCGTGGCCAGGATGTGGCGCACGGCCCCGTCGGTGCGCACGATGCGGTATTCCAGGGTGAAGGGAGCTCCGGCGGGCGGAAGTCCGTGGCCTAGGTCGGCCACGATGCGCCGGTCCTCGGGGTGGACGTGGCGCAGGAACAGCTCGTTGGAGGGGGCCACCTGTCCGGGGGCGTAGCCCAGCAGGCGGTAGAGGTTGTCCGACCACCAGGAGGGCTCCCGGCCCGGGGTCCATTCCCAGGAGCCCAGCGCGGCCATGCGCTGGGCCTGCTGGAGCCGCCGTTCGTTCACCCGCAGGGCCAGCTCGGCCTCGCGGATGGCGGTGATGTTGGTGTGCACCCCGGCCAGACGGAGGGGGGTCCCGTCTTCGCTCCACTCCAGCACCCGGCCCCGGCTCAGCACCCAGCGCCACCTGTGGTCGCGGCCGAGCAGGCGGAACTCGTTCTCGAAGCGTTCCCCGGGGTGTTCCCGGAGGCTCAGGGAGATCTCGCCCTTGAGGCGGCCCCGGTCCTCGGGGTGGACCATGGCGAGGAAGGTCTCGTGGGACGGGTTCAGCCCGCCCGGGTCGTAGCCGAGCATGAGCTCCCAGGAGGGGCTGTGGTAGGCCTCGCCCGTGCCCAGGTTCATGTCCCAGTAGCCGTCGGTCATGGTCTCCAGCACCAGGCGCAGGCGCTCCGAGGTCTCGGTGAGCCGCGCCTCGGCCCGACGGCGTTCGGCCACCTCGCGCTCCAGGCGGCGCACGGCCCGGCGCAGGGCCGCGGTGCGCTCGCGCACCCGCTGCTCCATCTTCTGATGGGTGGCCACCAGGCTCTGTTCGAAGCGCTTCTGCTCGGTGATGTCCAGGATCAGGCCCACCAGGCGCAGGGGGCGGCCGTCCGGGGCGCGGTCCACCTCGGCCCGGGTCACGGCCAGGCGCGGGGTGCCGTCCTTGCGCCGGAGGCGCAGGGTGAAGTCGTGCGCCGGCAGGCCGTCCAGCAGCCGATGATTGAAGTCGTCCAGGGAGGGCAGGTCCTCGGGGTGGACGTGGCTGCGGAAGGCGTCCAGGCCGGGGCGGATCTCCCCGGGCCGGTAGCCCAGCAGCCGGTAGAGGCCGTGGGACCATTCCGAGCGCCCCTCCTCCAGGTGGCGCACGTAGCTGCCCATGTGGGTGACGTAGCGCCGCCAGTCCAGGCCGTTCAGGTCCCGGGGCGAGTCGTCCTCCTCCGGTTCGCCCAGCCGGAAGGGCGCGAAGAGGAAGAGGTTGGCCGGTTCGGTGCGCAGGGCCTCGGCCAGGCGCATGATGAGCTCGAAGGACGGGGAGGAGACCCCGCGCTCCACGTTGCTCAGGTGTTCCACGGTGACGTCCACGGCCTCGGCCAGCCGGGCCTGGGTCACCCCTTCGAGTCGGCGCAGGAATTTCAGGCGTTGCCCGAAAGCCAGCCGGTTCATATCGAGACCCCCCTCTTTTCCCCGATATCTCATCCACGGGTCACTTGCACGAACTATCAGTTCGTTTTTCATGAGAACGGCGGAGACGGCCGGGCTTTACAGCGGCCGCCCCCGCGGCCTAGCCTACCCCCATGCCCGTCCCCCTGCTGCCCTTTGCCGCGCCCCTGCGCCCGGCCCGCCTGCTGGGCCGCGAGAAGCGCTTCACGGTCCACGTGGTCCTGGACGGCGCACCCACGGCGGTCCACACCAACAACACCGGCAGCATGCTCGGGCTGCTGCGGCCGGGCTCGCGGGTCTGGCTCTCGCCCGCGGCCAACCCCGCCCGCAAGCTGGCCTGGACCCTGGAGCTGTGCGAGTTCCACGGCCTGCCCGTGGGCGTGAACACGCGCACCCCCAACCGGCTGCTGGCCGCGGCCTGGGCGGCCGGGGCCCTGCCCGAGCTGGCGGGCTACGACCGCTTCCGGCCCGAGGCCAAGGTGGGGGCGAGCCGCCTGGACGCCCGGCTGGACGGCCCGGCCGGGGCCCTCTGGGTGGAGTGCAAGAACGTCACCCTGGTGGAGGACGGCGCGGCCCTGTTCCCCGACGCGGCCACGGAGCGGGGCCGCAAGCATCTGCGCGAGCTCATGGCCCTGGCCCGGGCCGGGGACCGGGTGGCGCTGTTCTTCTGCATCCAGCGCACGGACGCGGGCTGCTTCGCCCCGGCGGCCTGCGTGGACCCGGAGTACGCGGACCTCTTCTACGAGGCCCTGGCCGCCGGGGTGGAGGCCTGGCCCTACGTGGCCCCGCCGTATTTCCCCCCGCCGTCCGTCGCCGCGCCCTCCGTCCCCCCGCCGTCCGCCGCCGCGCCCGGGCCCGCGGGCATCGGCCTGGGCGCGCGGCTGCCCGTGCGTCCGGCCTAGAATGAGATGATCTCGTTGAAGATCTTGATGGCGAACTGGTCCGTCATGCCGGACAGGTAGTCCACCACGGCCTGGATGTAGTCGTCCTCTTCTCCGAGGTCGTAGATGGCCTCGTTCTTGTGTTTCGTCGCGGGCTTGGCCCGCTCCGGGGACTGGACCGCGTATTTCACCAGCCAGGAGCGGAAGGAGTCCGCCAGCACGGGGAAGGCGTGGCGGGCCGCGTCCAGCAGCTCGAAGGGGTCTTCGCGGTAGGTCATGAGCCGGTCGAAGATGGAGCGCAGCACCAGCCGGACGTACTTCTTGTACTCCGTGAGCCGCGGGTGATTGTAGATGTTGTCGTAGTTGAAGGCCTTGACCCGGTTCATCACTTCGAGGTGGGGCGGCGAAAGGCGGACGCCCTCCTCCGGGCGGCTGTTGGCGCAGATGTCCACGATGAGGTCGTGCATGAGCACGGTGTTGTTGA
>JBFWIY010000131.1:0-6982 GCA_050255855.1 Desulfovibrionaceae bacterium | reverse complement strand
CGTCGAGCACGTCGCTCCCGGCCCCGCCGGAGAGCAGGTCGTTCCCCTCGTCGCCGTAGAGCCAGTCGTCGCCCTCGCCGCCCAGGAGGGTGTCGTTCCCCTGGTCGCCGTGCAGGCGGTCGTCGCTGGCCCCGCCGTCCACCAGGTCGTCGCCCGTGCCGCCGTACAGGGTGTCCTGCCCGCCCCCGCCGTACAGGGCGTCGTCGCCCTCGTTGCCGAACAGGACGTCGCCGCCGTCGTCGCCGTACATGGTGTCGTGGCCCGAGCCGCCGTAGAGCACGTCGCCCTCGGCCCCGCCGGAGAGGAGATCGTCGCCGTCCTCGCCCCGCAGGGTGTCCCGCCCGGCTCCGCCGTCGAGCTGGTCCGCCCCTGAGCCGCCTTCCAGGGAGTCGCGCCCGTCGCCGCCGTAGAGGTGGTCCGCTCCATCTCCGCCGTCCAGGGAGTCGTTCCCCGAGCCGCCTTCCAGGACGTCGTCGCCGGAATCGCCCAGAAGGGTGTCGTTGCCGTCCTGGCCGCTCAGGGTGTCGTCACCGGCCCCGCCGTCCATGGAGTCGTTCCCGGCACCGCCCGAAAGGCAGTCGTCGCCGCCCATGCCGGGGCGGCTCTTGCCGCCCACCACGTGGGCCAGCTCGCCGTCGGAGAGTTCGCCCCCGGCCGCGCCCCGGGCCGTCTGCTCGTCGCGCAGAATGGCCTCCAGCCGCGCCCGGACCTCGACCGGGTCCACAGGCAGGCTCCAGCCCCGGGCCAGCTCCACCACGGCCTCCACGGCCTGCTCCAGGCTCCTGGAGCGCCGCAGCTCGGCCTGGGCCCCGGCATTCTCGGCCAGCAATGCAAAGAAATGCTCCAACGTCGTCATCTCGTGCCTCCCCTGATGTTCTGTGTGCCGGGAGGGAGATGCCTACCCGCTGGGAATAGTTTCATCAACCAGGCAAAAGTATTAACTTTTTTATAGCATGCAAGGTATCGCCATCCTGGTTCGGGGGGACGGAGGGGACGCGCCGGGCAGGCGGGGCGGGGATGGCCGGGCGCAGGGAGAGGACAAAGGGCGAGCGGGACGCAGGGGGACGGGCGGACGGGGCGGTCCCTGCGGGCGAGGGGGGGCGGAGCCGGGGCCGGGCCAGGGCCGGACGCGCGCGGGGAGGCCGGGGTCCGCGCCGGGGCTCTGGACAAGGCCTTTGGCGCGCGGGGGCGAAAAAAGAAGGCAAGGGGCCCGGCGGCGCAACGGGACGCGCCGGGCGGTCAGGGACGCCGGGAACGGGAAGCGAAGCGGCTACAGGGCGTCGTCGGCGTCGGGGTCGTCGGTCTCCGGGACGTCGGGGTCAATCTCCTGGCCCTCGGCGTCCACATCGGCGTCCACATCGGCGTCCACCTCAACGTCCCCGTCCGCCTCCTCCCCGGCGTCGGCCCGGCGGGCGGCCTCGGCTGCGGCGTCGCCCGGGGCGTGCTCCTTGGGCTCCCGGGCCTCGGCATCGGGCGCGGGCGGCGGCGGGGCGTCGTCCATGCAGCGGGCGAAGATCAGAAAGCCGGTGTGGGCCACCATGCGGTCCACCGGGCGGAGTCGATCGGCCACGGGCTTGTAGTGGCGCACCAGGATCTCCATGACCTCGATCTCCCCGAAGGGCCCGGCCTCCAGGCCGCGGATCAGGTCGCTCACCTGGTTCACCGTGGGCAGCAGGAAGCCGCACACCGCCCCGGGGATCACCGCCGGGGGGATGTGGTGCAGGTATTCCCAGGGGGTGCGCACGTCCAGGAACAGCGCGTCCGCGCCGCTGACCGGGAAGCCCTGCTCGCTCAGGTCCAGCACGGCCTGCTCCACGCGGCCGGACAGGCCCACGCGCTCCAGGTTCCGGCGGGCGTTCTCGGCGAACTCCTCGCGCCGCTCAAAGGTGTAGACCTTGCCCGTGTCCCCCACGAAGCTGGCCAGGGCCAGGGTCAGCCCGCCCGAGCCCGTGCCGCACTCCACCACCCGGCTGCCGGGACGGACGCCGAGCTTGAGCAGCACGTACCCGATCTCCTTGGGGTACATGATCTGGGTCTGGCGCTTGACGCCCTTGATGAGATCGTGGACCGTAGGACGCAGGATGCGATAGGGTCGGCCCAGATGGGTGTGCACCCAGGCCCCGTACCCGGCGGCCTGGATGTCGGCGCAGCGCATCCGCCCGTCGTGGGTATGGATGTCCTTGTCGGAATCAAGAACGTGTAGATACCGCTTGCCCTTGGGGCTGACGAGCAGTACCACCTCGCCGGATGCGATCATGCGGGCCTCCAGGTGGTTCCCACTACGGGCCGGGGGCGGTGAAGTCAAGCCAGAGGCGATTCATGGAATTCCGCTACGTGTTCGGGCCGGTGCTCTCCTCCCGGCTGGGGCGCTCCCTGGGCCTGGACCTGCTGGGCGCGCGCATCTGCTCCATGAACTGCGTGTACTGCGAGTCCGGCCCGCTGCGCACCCTGACCATGACCCGCGCGCCCTATGTCCCGGCCGCGGACCTGCTGGCCGAGCTGCGCGCCTGGGCCGGGCAGCACGCCGGGGCCGCCCCGGACTACGTGACCCTGGGCGGCCTGGGCGAGCCCTGCCTCAACTCGGACCTGCCCGAGATCGTGGCCGGGGCGCGCAAGATCCTGCCCGGGGTCCCCGTGGCCGTGCTCACCAACGCCACCCTGCTCACCGACCCGGCCGTGCGCGCCGAGCTCATGGCCGTGGACGTGGTGCTGCCCTCCATGGACAGCCTGATTCCGGAAGAATTCCAGGCCGTGAACCGCCCGCACCCCGGCCTGGACCCGGCCGCCGTGGCCCGCGGCCTGCTCGAATTCCGGCGCGATTTCCCGGGCCGGGTGTACCTTGAGATATTGTTGGCCACAGGCTATAACGACTCGGAGCGCAACCTGGAGCTGCTCGCGAATTTCTGCCGCACGCTGCGGCCCCACCGGGTGGACGTGGTCACCCTCTCCCGGCCCGGCTCGGTCCCCGAGGCCCGCGCCGTGGACCACGACACCCTGGCCCGATGGCGGGCCCGGCTCGCCCCCCTGGGGGTGGGCGTTCCCGAAGCCGTCCCCCCGGCGGACGCGGCCCCGAACCGGCCGGCCCCGCCCCCCGGCGGGACGACCGACCCCGAAGACCTGCTCCAGGCGGTGCGGGCGTCGCTGTTGCGGCGGCCCCAGACCGTGGCCCAGCTGGCCTGCGCCCTGGCCGCCCCCGAGGCCGCCGTGGCCCTGGCCGTGGCGGCCCTGACGGACCGCGGCGCGGCCCACGCCCTGGAGACGGACGCCCCCGTGGGCCACGCGGCCCCGACCCCGGAAGCGACCTTCTACACGGCGCGCGACGAGCGCCGGGACTAGACCGGGACGGGGCCGGACGCGGCCCCCAGGCGCGGGTCCGGACGCGGGACCGGGTGCGGAGCCGGGACGCGAGCCGGGACGCGAAACCGGGGCCCGGGCCGGGACCCGGGACACGACGGGGCGCGGAGACGCCGAACGTTTCATATTTCCATATTTCAACATTTCAACTTTTTTCCGCATGAGGATCGCATGACCCAGAAGACCAAACGACAGAAGATGTTCATCAGCGTGCTGCCCGGCGAACAGGTGGAGGTGGCCCTGGCCGAAGAAGGCCGCGTCACCGAGTACTACGTGGAGATGCAGCACCAGGCCAAGACCAAGGGCAACATCTACAAGGGCTACATCCACAACATCGACAACGGGTTGCAGGCCGCCTTCATCAACTACGGGGCCGAGCGCAACGGGTTCCTCCAGATCGACGAGGTCCACCCGGACTACTACCAGGGCGGCTACAAGCTGCACAAGACCGCCAAGTACCCGCTCATCCAGAACGTGCTCAAGCCCGGCCAGGAGGTCCTGGTCCAGGTGGTCAAGGAGCCCACGGGCAAGAAGGGGGCCTTCTGCTCCACCTATCTCTCCCTGCCCGGCCGCTACTTCGTCTATTCCCTGGGCAAGGAGCAGAGCGGCGTATCCCGCAAGATCGAGGACGAGAAGGAGCGCGACCGGCTCAAGAAGATCATCGAGGAGCTGGGCCCGCCCGAGGGCACCGGGCTCATCGTGCGCACCGCGGGCATCGGCCGCAGCAAGGCCGACCTCACCAAGGACTACAAGTACCTCTCCCGCCTCTGGGACGACATCCGCAAGCGCGCCACCTCCAACAAGGCCCCGGCCCTGGTCTACCAGGAGCTGGAGCTGGCCACCCGCGCCGTGCGCGACTACCTCTCCCCGGACGTGCAGGAGGTCTGGGTGGACGACCCGCAGGTGGAGGACAACATCAAGCAGTTCATGGCCCTGGCCTTCCCCCGCTCCCAGGCCCCCCTGCGCCTGCACAACGACCCGGACCGCACCCTGTGGGAGCGCTTCAACCTGGACCGGCAGATCGAGGAGATCTACTCGCGCGAAGTGACCCTGCCCTCGGGCGGCCGGCTGGTCTTCGACGCCACCGAGGCCCTCACCGCCGTGGACATCAACTCCGGCAAGGCCGGGGGCGAGAAGAATTTCCATCAGATGGTCATGAAGACCAACCTGGAGGCCGCCGAGGAGATCGCCCGGCAGCTCAACCTGCGCGACATCGGCGGCCAGGTGGTGGTGGACTTCATCGAGATGAAGGCCGCCAAGGACTGCCGCGACGTGGAGAAGGTCATGCGCACGGCCCTCAAGGCCGACCGCGCCCGCACCGCCGTGAGCCGCATCTCCGAATTCGGGCTGCTCCAGATCGTGCGGCAGCGCATGGGCTCCTCGGCCCTGGCCGTGACCACCGAGCCCTGCCCCTGCTGCGGCGGCACGGGCAACCGGCGCAACATGGAATGGCAGGCCCTGCAGGCCCTCAAGACCCTGTTCCGCCTGCTGCGCAGGAAGGACGCCCCCTCCCCCTTCATCTTCCCCTGCCCCCAGGAGCTGGCCCTGTACCTGCTCAACAACAAGCACGAGAAGATCCGGGAGATGGAGCAGCGCTTCGACACGCGCATCAAGGTGGAGGTCGTGCTGGAGAACGCGCAATGACCACCCTGGCCGATCTGCTGCACTGCCCCAACTGCGGGGGCGACCGCTTCTACGTGGAGCCCGAGGGCCGGGCGATGATCTTCGTCCATGTGCTGGCCGGGCCCCTGCTGGTCACGGGCTACGGCCCGGGCGAAGTCCTGCCCGACTCCGACGAGCTGGCGCGGCTGGAGATCTACTGCACCGACTGTGGCTGGCACGGCGCGGTCTCGGAGCTGAAGGCCCACCGGCGCCAGCGCCACCCGGAGCGCCACGAGGAGAGCTGAGCCGTGCGCGTCCTGGTGCACATCTGCTGCGGGCCCTGCGCCATCGAGCCGCTGAGCGGACTGCAGGACGAGGGGCACGAACTCATGGGGCTCTTCGTGAACCCCAACATCCACCCCCTCACGGAGTACCTGCGCCGCCGGGACGGGGCCGTGGACGTGTGCGAGAAACTGGGCGTGAAGCTGGTGGTGCGCGACGCGGATTACGATCCGGTGACGTTTCTGCGCAACGCCGCCTGGCGGGAGGACAATCGGTGCCCGGCCTGCTACGGCATGCGCCTGGGGCGCGCGGCGCAGATCGCGCGCAACGGGGGCTTCGACGCCTTCACCACCACCCTGCTGTACAGCCGCAAGCAGAAACACGACCTCATCCGCCAGGTGGGGGAGTCCCTGGGCCTGGGCGAGGGGCCCGCGTTCCTGTACCGCGACTTCCGCACCGGCTGGGAGCGCGGCATCGAACGCGCCAAGGCCTGGGGCATCTACCGCCAGCAGTATTGCGGCTGCATCTACAGTGAACTGGAGCGCTACCGCAAGGAGCTGAACCGATGACGAAGATTCTGGCCATTTCCGGCAGCCCGCGGGCCGGGGGAAATTCCGACCTGCTCATGGAGCGCGTCCTGGCCGGCGCGGCCGAGCAGGGGGTGGAGGGCGAGGCCGTCTACCTGCGCGACCTGGACTTCAAGGGCTGCATCGGCTGCGAGGGCTGCCGCACGGCCAAGGCCTGCGTGGGCCTGGTGGACGACATGCAGCGCCTCTACCCCAAGATCGAGGCGGCGCGCGGGCTGGTGCTCTTCTCGCCCACCCACTTCTACACCGTGTCCTCGCTCATGAAGTGCTTCATCGACCGGCTGTACTGCTACTTCGACTTCACCGAGCCGCGCCCCGGCCCCTGGGAGAGCCGCCTGGGCGGCGCGGGCCGCGTGGCGGTCATCGGCGGGGTCTGCGAGCAGCCCAACACCGTGGACATGGACTGCACCATCCAGGTCATGCAGCTGAGCCTGGACAGCCTGGGCTACAAGCTCCTGGGCAAGATGGCCGTGCCCGGCACCTACGCCCGGGGCAAGGTGGCCCACAAGCCCGACGCCCTGGAGGAGGCCCTGACTCTGGGCCGCCGCCTGGGCCGCGCCCTGGCCAAGTAGGCCGCGCCCGGGAGCCCAGGGCCATGCCCAAGATCGTCGGCGGGCCGCAGCCCTTCCTGCCCGAGCGGGCCGAGGCCCGCGGCGCGGTGCGCGCCCGCAGCCCCCTGGGCCGCGTGGGCCCGGAACCGGCCGAGGGGCTGCTGCTCTACGTCCACGTCCCCTTCTGCCGGAGCAAGTGCCGGTACTGCGCCTTCCACTCCCAGGCCTACGACCCCGTGGCCCTGGCCTGGTACCTCAAGACCCTGGGCCTGGAGGCCGTGTTCTGGAGCGAGCGCCTGGGTCGGCCCAAGGTGCGCACCGTGTACTTCGGCGGGGGCACGCCCTCGCTGCTCACCCCCTCCCAGCTGGCCGCCGTGCTGGACACCCTGCGCCGGAGGTTCGACATCGACCCCGGGGCCGAGATCACCGTGGAGGCCAACCCGGACTCAGCCCTGGACGTGAGCTGGTTCCGGGCGCTGATCTCCCTGGGGGTGAACCGCCTGTCCCTGGGCGTGCAGAGCCTGGCGGACCAGTGGCTGGCCGCCCTGGGCCGCCCGCACAGCGCGGCCCAGGCCGTGGAGTCCTACTTCCTGGCGCGCAAGGCCG
>JBFWIY010000130.1:0-7008 GCA_050255855.1 Desulfovibrionaceae bacterium | reverse complement strand
GCGGCGTGCCCCTTTAAAACGGCCCTTGCCAGGGAATGGGCATTTTTATTGGCGCACGGAGGGGCCATCGCCCGCCCGGCTATTCCACCGTCACGCTCTTGGCCAGGTTTCTCGGCTGGTCCACGTCCTTGCCCAGGTAGTCCGCCACCTCGTAGGCGAAGAGCTGGAGGGCGGGCAGGGTCAGGAAGGTGGACAGGGGACCGAAGGCCCGGGGCAGCACCCAGGGATGCGTCACGTCCAGGTCCAGGCCGTTGTTGGTGATGGCCACGATCTCGCCCCCGCGCGCCTGCACCTCCACCAGGTTGGACTTCACCTTGGGGAAGAGCGCGTCGTCCAGGGCGATGGCGAAGGTCGGGAAGCTCGGGTCGATGAGGGCGATGGGGCCGTGCTTCATCTCGCCCGCGGCATAGCCCTCGGCGTGGATATAGCTGATTTCCTTGAGCTTGAGCGCGCCCTCCAGGGCCAGGGGATAGTTCAGCCCGCGCCCCAGGTACAGGAAGCTCGACACGTCGGAATAGGTGAGCGCCAAATGCTGGGCCTGGGTGCGGATCTCCGGCAGGGCCGCCTCCAGCACCTCGGGCAGGCTGTCCAGCTCGCGCACGGTGCGGGCGTAGGTCTCGTCGTCCAGGCGGCCCGAGACCCGGCCCCAGTGCAGGGCCAGGAGCAGGAGCGCCGTGAGCTGCGAGCACATGGCCTTGGTGGAGGCCACGCTGATCTCCGGCCCGGCCTGGGTATACAGGACGTAGTCCGATTCCCGCGCCACGGACGAACCCACCACGTTGCACAGCCCGAGCACGGGCAGGCCCTGCGCCTTGGCCAGCTCGATGCCCGCCAGGGTGTCCGCGGTCTCGCCCGACTGGCTGATGGCCAGCACCAGGCCGTCCGGGTCCAGGATGGGGCGGCGGTAGCGGAACTCCGAGGCGATCTCCACCTGCACCGGGATGCCGGTCCACTGCTCGATGAGGTACATGCCCCAGAGCCCGGCGTGGAAGCTGGTGCCGCAGGCCACGATGTGCAGCCGCCGCGGCATGGGCAGGCCGTCCAGCTCGGGCAGGCGCACCACCGGGCCGTCGGCCCCGCCGTCGCGGTCCGTGGTCAGCCGCCCGGTGAGGCAGTCGGCGATGACCCGGGGCTGCTCGAAGATCTCCTTGAGCATGAAGTGCTTGTGTCCGCCCTTCTGGGCGGCCTGCACGTCCCAGTGGATGTGCTGCACCTCCTTCTGCACCGGGCTCGCGTCGTCCACGCGGTACACGCCCCAGGTGTTGTCCGTGATGCGGACCATCTCCCGGTTCTCCAGGAAGACCACCTCGCGGGTGTAGGGCAGGAAGGCCGGGATGTCCGAGGCCACGAAGTTCTCGCCCGTGCCCACGCCCATGACCAGCGGGCTGGAGAGCCGGGCGGCGTAGAGGGCGTCGGGCTCCTGGAGGTCCGTGAGGCAGATGGCGTAGGACCCGTCGGCGCGCTTGAGCGCCCGGGACAGGGCCTGGAGCATGTCCCCGCCCTGCTTCAGCTCCTCGGAAATGAGGTTCACCAGGACCTCGGAGTCGGTCTCCGAGTGGAACACGTAGCCCTTGGCGGCCAGCTCGGCCTTGAGGGCCTGGTAGTTCTCGATGATGCCGTTGTGGATCATGGCCAGGCGGCCGGAGTTGTCGCAGTGGGGGTGGGCGTTGGTCTCGTTGGGCACGCCGTGGGTGGCCCAGCGGGTGTGGCCGATGCCCGAGGTGGCCGAGAGCACGTTGTGGCGGGCGACCTTCTTTTCCAGCGCGCCGAGCTTGCCCGCGGCGCGGATGACTTCGAGTTTGCCGGCCTGGACAAAGCCGACGCCGGCGGAGTCGTAGCCCCGGTATTCGAGCCGCCGCAGCCCCTCCAGCAGGACGGGCACGGCCGGACGGTGTCCGCAGTAGCCGATGATGCCGCACATGGGTTGTTCTCCGTGGTTCGCGTTGGGTCTGCCCAGGTTGTACGGGCCCCCGGGCGGGCAATCAAGCCGAAAGATCGGGACCCCGCCATCGGCCGGGCCGATGGCGTCCGGCCGCCGCCGGGGCGGCGCTCAGTCCCCGGGGGCGGGCTCGGCCCGGGCGGCGATGTCCGCGCGCAGCCGGGCCAGCACCCGGGCACAGGCCCCGCCGTCGTGCTGGGCAAAGGCCAGGCGGCCGATCTCGCGCCGTTCGGCCTCGTAGCCCACGCTGCCGCCCTTGGCCAGCCGGGCCAGGGCCGCGGTGAGGTCGCGCTGGGTGCGCAGCTTGGGCCCCGGGGCGATCCAGTCGTAGTCGAACTGCAATTCCCGGTTCTTTTGGATGTACTCCTCCCAGTCGTAGGGGAAGAAGAGCACCGGCCGGTCCAGCATGAGCCAGTCCGTGTAGATGGACGAGTAGTCCGTCACCAGGCAGTGGCAGCGGGCCATGAGCGGGTAGGCGTCGGTCTGGGACGGGCAGTACAGGATGTTCTGGAAGTCGAAGCCCGAGTAGTTGCCGCTGAAGGTGTGCAGCTTGACCACCAGGACCGCGCCCATCTTCCCCAGGGCCGCGTCCAGGGCGTCCAGGTCCAGGGCCCCGGCGGCGAAGGGGTCGCCTCCTCCATCTCGAAACGTGGGCACGTACAGGGCCACGAAGCGCGACTTGGCGAGCCGGCGCACCCGGCCGTACAGGGCGGCGTCGCACTGGATCAGGTCGGCCTTGCCCGGCTCGCGGAACAGGATGTCGTTTCTGGGGTAGCCGGTCTCCCAGACCTCCTCGGCCCCGAAGCAGGTCCGGAACAGGTGCTCGGTGTAGAAGGGCGAGGTGGAGAGCACGGCGTGGTAGCCCGAGTACAGGGCCACCAGCTCGGCCCGGCGCTGGTCCGTGAGGTCGAGCCCGGAGGTGGCCTCCAGGAAGCCGATCTTCTTGAACCCCACCCCGTGCCAGAGCTGGATGAGCCGCGCGCCGGAGAGGAGCAGGCTCACCGGGGAGGAGCGGAAGTGGAAGTCGTCCACCACGGCGTACCCGGCCCCGGCCGCGGCCTCCAGGCTGCCCGGCTCCGGGAAGAGCGCGCTGGGCAGCCCGGCCGCCCGCAGCTCCCGGTGGGTCTCGCGGTTGAAGGTCAGGTGCACGGGGTGCAGGTCCGGGGCGTGCTCCACGCAGTGCAGGAACAGGTACTTGATGTTGCCGCCGAACTGGCCGTCGCCCCGGCCGATGAACACCACCCGGTCCGGGCGCTTCTCGGCCCGGGCCCCGAGGCGCTCCAGGGCGGCGAGCATGCGCGGGTCCAGACCGGGATGGGGGGCCGGGGCCTGGGGCATGCTAGACCCCGGCGGCGGAGGTGCGGCGCACGTCCACCACCGTGCCGGTGAAGTCGGAGAGCAGGGTCTTCACCGTGGCCTCGGCCACGGCCTCGGCGCGGAGCAGGCTCTCGGGCGGCTCCACGCCGAAGTTCTCGGTGCGCATGGGCGTGGCGGTGCGCTCGGGGTTGATGGCGTTGATGCGCACCCCCAGGGGGGCCACCTCCTCGGCCACGCCCTGCACCAGGTTCACGATGGCCGCCTTGGAGGAGGAGTAGATCGTGTAGCGGCTGCGGCCCCGGGTGAAGGAGCTGGAGGTGAACAGCGCCATGGAGCCGTGCGTGGCGGTGAGGTGGGGCAGGGCGGCGCGCACCGAATGGATGCTCCCGAGATAGTTGACGCGGATCTCGGCCTCGATGTCCGCCGGGTCGCGGTCCACCAGGCGGCCGGAGCGCAGCACCCCGGCGGTGTTCACCATGTGGTCCAGGCGGCCCTCGGCGGCCGCCACGCCCTCCAGGGCGGCCTGCACGGCTCTCGCGTCGGTGACGTCCACGCCGTTGGCGCGCGAGAACCCGTGCATGCGCGCCCCGAGCTCCGCGCCCAGGCGCATGATGGCCTCGCCGATGCCCTTGCTCGCCCCGAACACCGCCACCACGCGGTCCTTGAGGCGCTTGAGCGGCACGCCCTGGTCCACCTCGGCCGTGTTGATCTGGAAGATCTTGTCCGCCAGGAACAGGTCCTCGGGGTAGGTGACTTTGATGTTCTTCTCTTCGCCGCGCACCACGTAGATGTCGCCCAGGTCGTAGCGCAGCACGAGCTTGCAGTCGTCGGTGACGGTGCAGTCCGGGTCCGCGGCGGCGCGGCGGTGGGCCTCGCGGATGACCCCGGCGCGGAAGCCCTGGGGGGTCTGGCCGCGGCGCAGGCGGGAGCGGTCCGGGATGTCGGCGATGAAGTCCTGGCGGTCCACCTCGATGATGGTGTCCACGGCCGGGATGGCCACGTCCACGGCGGCGTGGCGGGCCAGGGCGTCGATGGTCTCGTCGATGATGCGGCGGCTGAGGAAGGGGCGCACGGCGTCGTGGAGCAGGACCAGCGCGTCGTCCTCGGGCACGGCGTCGAGGCCCGAGCGGGAGCTCTCCATGCGGCTGGCCCCGCCGTTGAGGATCTTGGTGACTTTGGGGAAGGGGCTCTTGAGGAGCAGCTCCTCCATGAGGTGGCGCTCCTTGGGGCCCACCACGATCAGGATTTCGTCGATGCGCGGGTGGGCCTGGAAGGCGGCCAGGGTGTGCTCGATGACCGTGCGGCCCGCCAGCTTGAGGAACTGCTTGGGGATGCTGAACCCCATGCGCTCGCCGCTGCCGGCGGCCAGGATGATGGCGTAGACCTTGGGTTTCATGGGGTTCCTCCGGGCGGGGCGTCCCGCGCGATCAGACCTTGGGGCCGAGGCGGCGCAGGTCGTAGACGTTGTCCTGGGGCATGATCTCCCAGTAGTACTCGAAGCGGTTCATGACCCCGGGGGAGGCGAAGGCCAGGTCGCGGGCCTTGAGCAGCCGGGGCAGGGTGTAGTCGTCGAAGGTGCGGTCCTTGGGGTTGGCCCGGCCGGGGTCCACGGCGGTCCAGGTCTCCAGCGCGGCGCCGGGCAGGAGCCGGTCCAGCTCGCGCCGCCAGGGGCCCGCCTCGTCCCGCAGGGAGAGCAGGGCCAGGCTGCGGCCCTTGAGCAGGGCCCGGTGGGCCTGGACGAACTTGCGCGCCGCGGCGAAGTCCTCGGTCCAGACGTCCATGAGCCGCAGGGTGCTGGCCAGGGGTTGGTCGAACTGCCAGTAGGCCCCGCGCATGCTCCGCAGGCCCTGGACCCAGGGGTCCCGCACCAGCTGGGGGAGCTGGGCCTGGTCCATGCTGCGCAGCTGGAGCAGGGTGCGGTTCACGCGCAGGGTCTGCTCGCCCTCCAGGGTGAAGGCGTGGGCCAGGTTCAGGTCCAGGACCTCGCGCAGCTTCAGGGCCTCCCGGAGGGCGGCGCGGACGGCCTCGCGGTCCAGGCCGGGCAGGGCCAGAACGTCCTCGGCCGTGGCGGCGGGAAACTCCTCGGGCGGGAGCAGGGTGGCGTCGTCCAGGGTGAAGAAGCGGCCGCCGGTGCCCGCGCCGATCTCCCGGGCCGCCTCGGCGGCCTTGACCACGCTGGCCAGGAACCAGGGGTTGCTGTGGACCACCTGACCGTCGCGGCGCACGGTGCGGTAGACGCTGCGGGAGACGTGGAGGATCCGGGGGTCCTGGGGGCGGTCCGGCGGGGTCAGCCCGGCCGGCGGGGTGGGGAAGCTGCCCCCGGCGTATTGGCCGGAGCTGGGCAGCCAGCTCAGGTCGGCCCCGGCCACGTAGGTCTGCGGGGCGTAGAGGGCCTCGGCCAGGCCCAGGCAGGCCAGGAGCGAACCCTCCAGGCCCACGCGCATGGCGTAGCTGTTGGCGTTGATCTTGGTGTGGAAGCTGGCGCGGAAGAAGATGCCCCCGAACTTGGCGGCGAAGGGGTCGATGTTGGCCGAGGCGAGGGTGACGAGCACGGTGTCGGGCAGGTCTGGGATGCCGTCGTAGAACTGACGCTGCTCCATGAAGGTGTCGTACTGCACCACGAAGTCGGGGGTGACGCCCCGGGCCAGGCAGGGCTTGAGGGTGCGGCTGATGCAGACCACCAGGGCGTGGCGGGCCAGCTCGGGCAGGCGGGGCAGGACCGGCTCCAGGGAGGGGCCGGGGAGCAGCACCAGCACCGGCCGGGCCAGGCGCAGGGCGGCCAGCTTGTCCGCCAGGGGGTAGCGCAGCGTCCAGGGATAGTTGCGGATCTGGCTCCGGCCCCGGGAGGGGTCCCCCACGCCGCGCATGAGCCCCTTGAGCGGCTTGAAGTCGGGCTGCTTGGCCCGCCGGTTGAAGCCGGAGGCGTAGATGTGCTGGAGCAGGTGCAGTTGCAGGCGTCGGGTGGCCCGGGCCTCCTTTTCGTCGGCCTGGCGGGGCAGCAGGAAGAGCACCGGCGGGGTGAGCATGGCCTCGGGCAGGCTCTCCAGAAAGCGGTCCGGTTTCACCAGTCCCGGCCGGGGGATGCGCGTCACCCGGTCCGGAGCGATGCCGGGGTCCACCTGGACGTCGCCGAAGGCGTAGACCGGGCGGCCGTCCCAGTCCCCGGCGTCCAGGGTGTCGAAGGCGTGATGGAAGATGTCCTGGTTCATGCGTGTTCGGAAGGCGTTCCGGCCGGCGGGGCCGGGGGCTTCCCGGTTTCGGGAGCGAACTCCCCTTGCAGCAGCCGGGCGGCGATGCGTTCGCAGGCCTTGCCGTCCTGATGGCTGAAGGCCTTGTCGCGCAGGGCGCGCCGCGCCGGTCCCCATTCGTCCTTGCCCCTGGCCGCGTCCACGATGGCGCGGAACAGGCTCGGCCCGTCGAAGCACTTGGGGCCGGGGGACATGTCCTCCACGGGGAATTGCAAACCCCGGTCCACAACGTTGTAGCTCTGGAAATCCGCCCAGAAGAAGATCACCGGCCGGTCCAGGAGCAGGAATTCGGTGTGGATGGAGGAGTAGTCCGTCAGCAGAATGTCCACCAGGGGGAAGAACGGGTAGATGTCGGAGTCCGAGCTGCAGAGCGTGACCCACTCGGGCAGGCCCGGGGCCTTCATGGGCACCCGGGGGTGGGGCTTGAGGATGAGGTGGATGCGGTGCTTCTTCAGGAGGTCGAAGAAGTCGAGCAGGTTGAAGGCGTCCAGGGTGAGGGGGGTG
>JBFWIY010000129.1:0-7013 GCA_050255855.1 Desulfovibrionaceae bacterium | reverse complement strand
CCGGCAGGCCCTGGCCCTGGCCGGGGTGGGGTTCGGGCGCGGCCCGGCCGGGGTGCTGGAGCCCCGCTTCCAGGACGCCGGGGTTTTCGCGGCCGCGGCGGCGCGCGGGGTGGAGGTCCTGGCCGTGGACCCGCTGGCCGGCGGGCTGCTGTGGCTGGAGGCGGGGCAGGGGGCCGAGCCCGGGAGCCCGACGGAGCGCGTCCTGGCGGTGCTGGACCGCGCGGCCGCCGCGGCCGGGCTGGACCGGGCCGGGCTGGCCCTGGCCTACCTGGCCGGGATGCCCGGCCGGGTGTCCCCGGTGGTGGACTGCGCCGGGACGCCCCTGCTGGAGCGGCTGGCCCGGGCCCGGGCGGAGCTGGACGCCGCGGGGCGGACAACGAACTGGGCGCGGGAGCTGGCCCGAAGCCTGCGCCGGGAGCTCCGGGCCCTGGCCCGGGCGCTGTGAATCGCCGCGGGGCGGGCGGTTTCTTTTTTCCGCGAGCTGGGATATAGGACGATGTGGGGCCGTCCGGGCCTCAGGGAGGGGGGGATGAGTGAACGAATTTTCCAGGCCGAGGCCATCTTGCAGGGTGTGGGCGACGACGAGGAGCTGGCCCGGGAGCTGCTCCAGGCCTACAGCGAGGACGCGCCCCTGCGTCTGGAGGCCCTGCGCCGGGCCATTGCGGACGATGACGCCGAGGCCGCCTCGCGCACGGCCCATTCCCTCAAGGGGATGTCCGGGGTGGTGCGCATCCGGGTCCTGGCGGACATGTCCCTGGGCATGGAGCTCACCGCCCGCGGCGGGGACATGGACGGGGTGCGGCAGCGCTTCCCCCTCCTGGAGGCGACGTTGGCCCAGGCCCTGGGCGAGATCGGGGCCTACCTGCGCCAGCCCGCCTGATCCGGCCCGGCGACGCCCGGGTCCCGGAGGGGACAAAAAGGGCCCGTCCTTTCGGACGGGCCCTTTGTCGCGCCAGGGGAGTGGAGCTACTTGGCCGGGGCCTCGGCGGGCTTCTCGGCCGGGGCGGCCGGGGCGGCGGCCTCGGGCTGCTCGGCGGGCTTTTCGGCCGGAGCGGCGGCTTCGGGCTTCTCGGCCGGGGCGGCCGGGGCCTCGGCGGCGGGCTGCTCGGCCTCGGCGGGCGGGGTCAGGCTGATCTCCACCTTGTCGAAGGCCTTGACGATGTCGTCGGTGATGTCCAGGGTCGGGTCGTAGGCCATGACCGTGTCGTGGAGCAGGATGGCGGTGTAGCCGTGGGCGGTGCGGTAGTCCTCAAGCACGGCGTCCATCTTGGCCTTCAGGGTGCGGGCCAGGCGCTGCTGCTCGCCGCCGAGCACGCTCTGGAGCTTGGTGACGGCGGCCTGGCGGGCCTTGTCCTTGTCCGGGGTGGGATCGGCCTGGTAGGCCTTTTCGGCGTCCATGGCCGAGGAGATCAGGTCCTGCTTGATCTTATCAAGGTAGTCCGTGGCCTTCACCAGCACCTGGCTCTGGGCCTGGACGCGCGCCATGTCCACCACGGCGATGCCCTTGCCCTTGTCCGACTTCTGGCAGCCCGCGGCCAAAGCCAGGGCGAACAGCACACAGACGATGCAGAGAATGCGTTTCATTGGGAACTCCCTTGGGGATTGGTTTCGGTGCAGGGATGCTTACGCGCGCAGGCGCGGGTTGGCAAGGGTTCAGCAGAACCCGGGCGTGGCCAGCCGGGCCCCGTCGTGGGTCACGAGCAGGACCTCCACGCCGGGCAGCTCGCGCGCCAGGGCCAGGGTGCGGTCCGGCGGGGTGACGAAGAAGGCCGTGGCCAGGGCGTCGGCCAAGGCCACCGAGGCGGCGCGCACGCTGACCCCGGCCAGGCCCAGGGGGCAGCGGCCGGAGTGCGGGTCCACCAGGTGGTGCAGCCGCCCGTGGGGGCCGCTCAGGGTCTCGTAGCCGCCGGAGGTGGCCACGGCCCCGGAGGTCATGGCCAGCACGGCGGCCGGGGTCTCGGTCCCCAAGGGATCGCGCACGGCCACCCGCCAGGGCCGGCCGTCCTCGCGCCGGCCCGAGGCGCGGATGTCGCCTCCGGCGTCGATGATGTGGTTCACCGCGCCCAGGCGGGTGAGTTCGGCCGAGGCGGCGTCGGCCACCGCGCCCTTGGCCATGCCGTCCAGGGTCAGGCCCATGCCGCGGCGGGCCAGGCGCACCCGGCCCGGGGCCAGACGCAGTCCGGCCGGGTCCACCAGGGCCAGGGCGGCTTGGAGCCGCGCCGGGTCCGGGTCGCGGTTCGTCCCGGCGCAGTCGCGCAGCACGTCCACCAGCGGGCCCACCGTGGGGTCGAAGGCCCCGGCCGTGAGTCGGGTGACGCCCAGGGCGTCGGCCAGCAGGGCGGTGAGCTCCGGGGGCGGGCCGTCCATGCGCCCGGCGTCGTTGAGGGTGGAGAGGGCCGAGGCCGGGTCGAAGCGGTTGAACAGGGCCACCTGGCGGTCCATGACCGCGAAGGCGCGGCCCACGGCCTCCTCGGCCAGGGCGGGGGAGGGATGGGCCACGGTGATGGAGACGAAGGTGCCCATGAGGGCCCGGGCGCGGGTCAGGCGGCCGGGGGCGGGTTCGTCCAGGGCCAGGACGCGGGCGGCCGGGGCCAGGGCGGCCGCGCCCGCGGACGCGACCAGCACGCGCAGCAGGCTGCGGCGGGTGAGCAGACGCCCGGCGTCGACGCCGGGTCCGGACTCGGGACGGGGGATGGTCATGGGGCCTCCTCGGATGCAACCCCCACGATACGATAAGCGGGGCGACCTGTCCAGACGGGTCGCAAGGCCGGAGTGGTGCCTCTTCCCGGGCCTGTTGTGTCCGGCTTCGGGGTCATGTATAGGGTGGACAAAGCGTTGGAGGTTGCGATGCATTCCTCGTATCGTCCGGGCCGCCCCTGGTGCCGCCTCGTTGGTCTGCTGCTGCTGGGCCTGTCGCTGGGTCTGGGGCCGGGGCCCGGGGTGGAGCGCGCCCGGGCCGAGGTGGAGATGGTCCCCCGGGTGGACAACTTCATCTTCGCCGTGGACACCTCCGGCTCCATGATGAGCGACTATCGCGACACCGGGGCCAAGGACCTGGAGCTGGCCAAGAAGCAGCTGCTGGCCATCAACCAGATGATTCCCGAGCTGGGCTACCAGGCGGCCCTCTACCGCCTGGCCGAGTACCAGGAGCTGCTGGCCCCCGGGGCCTACGACCGGGCCGCCATGGCCCGGGCCGTCGCCGCCCTGCCCGACAAGGTGCCCGTGTTCGGCAACCGCACCCCCCTGGGCGACGGGCTCTACCGCCTGGCTTGGCCCATCGCCGAGATGCCCGGCACCACGGCGGTGGTCCTGTTCACCGACGGCGGCCAGAACGATGGCGAGGACCCGCTGGAGGTGGCCCGTGAGCTCTACGCCACCTACGACATCTGCCTGCACGTGGTGAGCTACGCCATAAGCGACGAGGAGCAGGCCACCATCGACGCCCTGGCCGCCCTGGACCCCTGCTCCGTGGTGGTGGAGGGCTCGGACCTCCAGGACCCCGCGGCCATGGAGAGCTTCGTGCGTCAGGTCTTCTGGGACACCCGCGAGAAGGAGCCCCAGGTCCTGGTGGTGCGGCCCGCCGCGCCGGAATACGAGACCGTGCGCATGACCCTGGACATCGAGTTCGACACCGGCAAGTGGGACATCCGGCCCGAGTACGAGGCCGAGGTGGCCCGGGTGGGCGAGTTCATGGCCAAGAACCCGGACACCACCGCCACCATCGTGGGCTACACCGACGCCGTGGGCTCCTACAGCGCCAACCTGGAGCTCTCCCAGCACCGGGCCGACGCGGTGCGCCGCGCCCTCATCTCCGACTTCGGCATCAAGCCCACCCGGCTGGAGGCCCTGGGCTACGGGGCCAACCTGCCCCGGGCCAGCAACGTCACCGACTCGGGCCGCCAGGCCAACCGCCGGGTGGAGGCCTACGTCACCGGACTGATCCGCGTGAAGTGAGCCCCGGGGGCGTGGCGCTGATTTGGTCGCCACTTCGCCCCGCGATTTGCCTCGGTATGACGGGCGGTTGCCGGACATGTTTCGGCAACCGCCCGTCTTTTCTGCCCAAAGGAATTCGCCCCGCCCCCTAATCCTCCGGCCCGAGCGGCCGATAAGAGGGGCAACCAGCCACGGCGCGCCGGTGACCGCCGCCGCCGCGCCGTCGCCAGGACGAGCACATCGTCCGACTCCCTGGGAGGGGAGCGGGAGGGGCTTCGGCCCCTCCCCCACACCAACGGTTGCGGATCGAGGAACAGGACCATGCGCGACGATCCGAAACGACATCGCCCGACGCACGATCCGGAGCGACGGATCGACCGGGCCGAGCCCGACCCCGCCCGTCCCGAGGGACCGCGGGGGGTCTACCTGGAGCGGCTCAAGGCCGAGATCCGGGCGGGCACCTACCGGGCCGACATCCGGGACATCGCCCTCCAGCTGGCCCGGGCCATGGACACCGCCGTCTAGGCGGTGTCCCGTCGTTTCGGGGGCGCGCCCCGGCGGCCCCGCCCTTGATTTTCCCTTCGGTTTTTCCCGTCCGCAACCGGCCGCCGCGCCGGTTCTTTTTTTCGCCCTCCTCCCCGCAACCCGCGCCGCCACAGGATCGTCACGAAAAAGCGTCGCCCCGGGCCTTTCCCTTTTGCCGCGCCTGTGGCATCTCTAGATTAAATTTAGACAGTCCATGGAGGTGACGCCCTTGCCGCAGTTCCTCTGAGCCCTGTTGCCGTGGGGCCCCCTGCCGGGCTCCGGTGTTTGCCCCCCCGGCCATCCGGCCGCGAACATCAGCAGAGGTGGTCAGAACCCGTATGCCGGAAAAACACTTTGTGCTCGACACCAACGTCCTGATCGAGAATCCCAAGTGCATCGCCACCCTTCGCAACGGCAGCGAAAACCAGATCTACATCCCCTACACCGTCCTTTCCGAGCTGGACAAGCTCAAGCGCGACGCCCGCATCGGCCACGTGGTGGCCCAGGCCGTGGGCGTCATCCTGGAGGACGAGAAGATCCACATCTTCCCGCCCGACTTCGCCCTGGACCTCACCGACGAGAGCTATGACGACCGCATCCTCAAGGAGATCGTGCACGTCGGTCCCGAGGACGCCATCCTCATCAGCAACGACCGCATCCTGCAGATCAAGGCCGGGGTCTGGGGCATCCCCAGCGAGGGCTACCGCGACTCCGTGCCCTTCACCTCCGAGTCCCAGCGCTTCACCGGGTTCGTGGAGGCGGAGCAGCTGCCGCCGCCCAACAGCTTCACCTGGGAGTCGGGCACCCCGGTCTGCCACACCCCCAACGGGCCCCGGCCCATCGGCTACACCCACGAGGTCTGGGGCGTGCGGCCGCGCACGGTCTACCAGAACCTGGCCCTGGAGCTCATGCTGGCCGAGCACGTGGACCTGGTGAGCATCCAGTCCGAGGCGGGCTACGGCAAGACCTTTCTGGCCCTGGCCGCGGCCCTGTACCTGGTGCTGGAGCGCAAGGAGAACCCCTACCGCAAGATCTACGTGGTCAAGCCCGTGGTGGAGATCGGCTCCAAGATGGGCTTTCTGCCCGGCGACGTGGAGGAGAAGATGCTCCCCTACGTGCGCTACGTGCACGACCTGCTGCTCAAGCTCCACGACCAGCGCCCGGCCAACCGCATCTTCCTGGACCCGGCGGCCGAGCCCCTCAAGTTCAACCCCAAGCGCTTCGAGATCCTGCCCATCGCCTTTATCCGGGGCATGAACCTGGAGAACGCCGTGGTCATCGTGGACGAGATGCAGAACCTCTCGCGCGGGGAGACGCGCGCCCTGCTCACGCGCATGGGCGAGAACGTCAAGTGCATCTGTCTGGGCGACACCCGGCAGGTGGACAATCCCTACCTGAACGAGAGCAACAACGGGCTCAACTGGGTGGTGAAGAAGCTCAAGGGCTTCCGCAACTACGGCCACATGGTGCTCAAGGGCGAGCGCTCCCGCGGGCCCATCACGGACATCGTGCTCAAGAGCAAGCTCTAGGGAGCCGTGCGGCAGGGACGGCTTGCCTTGTCCCCGAGGGTCCAGTATCTAAGGCCGACCAACCACAGGGGATCGGCCATGGCCAAGATCGGCGACATCGGGGGCGTCTGGCCCCGCGGCATCAGTCGAACCCAGGCCCGGGACACCGGCCTGGCCCTGGTGCTGCTGTGCCTGCTTGTCGGGCTGTGGAGCGCGGCCAACGGCGGCGGCCTGGGCTGGTTCCGGCTGGCCGCGGCCCTGGTGGTGCTGGTCATGGTCTGGCCCCGGGCCTTCACGCCCCTGGGCTATCTCTGGTTCGGCCTGGCCAACCTGCTCGGGGCCGTGGTTCCCAAGGTGTTGATCGCCGTGGTCTTTTTTCTGGTGGTCACGCCCGTGGGCCTGGCCCGCCGCGTCCTGGGCAAGGACTCCCTGCGCCTGCGCGCCTTTGGCCGCAGCCGGGGCTCGGTGTTCGTGGAGCGCGACACCACCTACGCGGCCGCCGACCTGGAGCAACCCTTCTGAGCCTTGCAACCGGGACCCCGGCGCGCCGGGACATGGAGTGACGACGTGGATTTCCTTAAGGACCTCTGGGCCTTTCTCAAGGTCCGCAAGAAGTTCTGGCTGCTGCCCATCATCCTGGTGCTGCTGCTCTTCGGCCTGCTCATCGTGCTGGCCCCGGGCTCGGCCATCAGCCCCTTCATCTACGCCATCTTCTAGGCCGGGCCGGAGCAGGAGCAGGGCATGGGCGAGCGCATCCGCATCCTGGGCATCTCCGCCTTCTACCACGACTCCGCCGCCGTGCTCCTGGAGGACGGCCGCATCGTGGCCGCGGCCCAGGAGGAGCGGTTCACCCGCATCAAGCACGACGCCGCCTTTCCGCGCCGCGCCGCGGAGTACGTGCTGCGCGAGGCCGGGGCCGGGGTGGACGATCTGGCCGCCGTGGTCTTCTACGACAAGCCCTACCTCAAGTTCGAGCGGCTCATGGAGACCTACCACGCCTTTGCGCCCCGGGGGCTGGTGAGCTTCCTGTCGGCCGTGCCGGTGTGG
>JBFWIY010000128.1:4505-7021 GCA_050255855.1 Desulfovibrionaceae bacterium | reverse complement strand
GACTGGATGAGGTCCTCGTCCAGCAGGCAGTGGGCCGCCTCGTCGCGGCGCACCGCCTGGATCAGGACCCCCGAGGCCTTCCAGACCCCGATGGCCCCGCCGAGAAAGGCCAGGAAGCCCCAGGGCGGGGGCAGCCACAGGGCGGCCAGCAGCGCCGCCCCGGCCAGGGCGGTGACCCCGGTGCGCAGGCGCGTCTCCTGGCGCGCGGCCTCGGCCCCGGGCCCGTTGCCCGGGCCGCCGCCCGGGCCGCGGCCCGCGCCGCCGGTCCCGAACCGGCCCGAACCGTTCCTCTCCGCCGTCGTCGCCATACGCGCTCCTAGTGCCCTTCCTGCAGCCGCTTGCGCTCCACGGCCTGGGTGATGCGCCCCATGAGGTCGTCGAGGTTGAAGGGCTTCATCACGTAGTCATAGGCCCCGTGGCTCATGCCCTGGATGCCCGAGTTCACCGAGCCGTGGCCGGTGAGCATGATGACCTGCACGGCCGGGTGGCGCTTCTTGATCTCCTTGAGCACCTCGATGCCGTCCATCTTGGGCATGCGCACGTCCAGGACCACCACGTCCATCTCGTGCTCGTCCAGGTAGCGCAGGGCGTCCGGCCCGTTGGAGCAGCTGGCCACGTCGAGCCCGCGCCGCTGGAAGCGTTTGGTGAAGAGCTCCAGGAAATCCAGTTCGTCGTCCACCACCAGAACCCGTGGTTGTCTGTCGGTCATGTCCTCCCCCTTCCTTGGCCGGGCCGCGCCCCCGGTCCGGCCGGTCGTCGTGTCGCCGCGCCCGGGCTAGGCCGGGTGCGCCTCGCCCATGGGCAGATAGATGTGGAAGGTGCTGCCCTTGCCCATCTCGCTCTCCACCTCGATGCGGCCGCCCAGCTTCTGCAGGATGCTGTGCACGATGGACAGGCCCAGGCCGGTGCCGTCGCCCACCTTCTTGGTGGTGAAGAACGGGTCGAAGATCTTCTTCTGCAGGTCCTCGGGGATGCCGCCGCCCGTGTCCTCGATGGACACGAACACCTCGCGCGCCTTGGGCAGCCGCCCGGTGCACACGGTGATGGTGCCGTCGCCGCCGATGGAGTCCAGGGCGTTGTCCACGATGTTCAGGATCACCTGCTGCATCTGGGCCGTGTCCGTGGTGATCTCCACCATCTCCGGGTCCAGCTGCTTCACCAGGGTGATGTTGCGGTGCAGGGCCTCGTTCTCCAGGAAGCTCAGGGTCTGCTCCACCAGGGAGTTGAGGTTCACGTGGTCCTGCACGGGCTCCATGCGGCGGCCGAAGCCGAGCAGCCGGTGGGTCACGCCGCGCGCCCGCTCCACGTGCTGGTCGATCTTGTCCAGGGCCTGGGCGATCTCGCCGTAGTTCTTCATGCCGCCGGCGTTCTCCTCCTCCAGCAGGTCCTTGGCCCAGCCCGCGCTCTCACGGATCAGGGTGAGCGGGTTGTTCACCTCGTGGGCCACCCCCGCGGCCAGCTTGCCCAGGGCGGCCATCTTGTTGGACTGCATCATGTTGGCCTCGATGCGCGCGGCCTCCAGGTCCGAGCTCTGGACCGTGCGGCAGATGTGCCGCGTGATGAGCAGGGTGCCCACGATGATGACCGCCCCGCCGAAGAGCGTCACCAGCAGGGTATTGTGCTGGGTGCGCACCAGGGGGATCATCTCCTGGCGGGGGTCCTCGCTCACCACCAGGGTCCAGCCGATGTTCTGGAGGCGGTCCATGCCCAGCAGCACGCTGCGGCCGTCCCGGTCCTCGGTCAGCACGCGCACCCCGGCCCAGCCGTTCTGCTCGGGCAGCTTCACCTCGGTGAGCGGCGGCCCCAGGTAGCGCGAGGGGGTCTGCAGGACCATGGCGGAGTTCACCAGGAAGGAGTCCATGGAGGCGTCGAACTGCCCGCTCTGCACCAGGGACTCCAGGGTGTTCATGTCCAGGGTGGCGCGCAGGATCCAGGTGCGCTCGCCCTCGTGCCGCAGCACGGCCACGATGATGTGCGGGATGTTGCGGAAGCCCAGGAACACGTCGCTGATGTAGGTGCCGCGCACCATGGTCTCGTGGAACCAGGGGGCGTCCTTGTAGTTCTTGTCCTTGAGGCCGTAGGGCCCGACATAGGCCACGTGGCGGCCCGCCTCGTCGATGACGCCCAGGTCGATGTAGGACCGGCCGTGGGTCTGGAGGTTGTTGAAGAGCCGGGCCAGCACGGTCTCGTCGCAGAGTTCGTCGAAGCGCTTGGCCGCGGCCAGGAGCTGGATCTGGGCCAGCTTCTCCTCGATGAAGATGTCCACCGCGCGCTTCTTGTACTCCACCGTGGACTCCAGGTTGCTGGTCACCCGGGCCTCGAAGGAGGCGCTGAACTGGACATAGATGACCAGGCTCAGCAGGAGCAGGGGCACCAGGGAAAAGGCCAGGGTGGTCCCGATGATCTGGTAGCGCAGCAAACTGTATTTACTGAGATTCATTACTCCCCGTCCTCCTGTGCCGCTTCGGCTCTTCGACTTCGTCGGGCTCCGGACGCCGCCATTTCGGGCCACGGGG
>JBFWIY010000128.1:0-4405 GCA_050255855.1 Desulfovibrionaceae bacterium | reverse complement strand
AGGATCACGGCCTCGGCCACCCCCTCCATGCGGGCGAACAGGGCGTCCTGGCGGACCTCCACGCGCAGGCCGTATTCCTCCAGCACCCAGCCCACGAACCGGGCCCGGCGCACCCGGCGCTCCATGTCCGCGGCCCCGCCCTTGAACTGGAAGCTCACGTAGTTCTGGCTGTCCTGGGGCCCCGCGTTGGCCTCCACGGTGCAGAAATGGAAGCCCAGCCGCGCCTGGAGGCTCACGAAGTCCCGGGAGAGCATGAAATAGTTGCTCACGTTCATGGTGTTGGGCAGGGCCGGGTCCAGCTCCGGGTTGGTGGCCGCCTCCAGCATCACGGACATGAACCCCTTGGCGTCCAGGTGCATGGCCCCCTCGGTGGGGATGCGCGTCATGCCCCGCCACAGGGCGAGCATGGGTTTGGAGGCGATGTACTTGATCTGCACGTACTTGCCCGGGATCTCCTGGGTGAAGCCGCCGTCCAGGTCGATGAGGAAATACTGCATGGGCACGTTGTGGTAGAGCTGCTTGCAGGCGTGGGCCGCCAGCTCCGGCGCGTTCTTGGCGCTGAACATCTCGCGCACGCTCATCTCGTGGCAGAAGCGGGTGACGTCGTGCAGGGTGCGGCAGGCCCCGGGCCGGAAGTCCAGGGCGTCGGGGTCCAGCAGGTTCAGTTTCACCACGTGCTCGGCCGCGTCCTGGAGCATCTCGTAGACCTTGCTGCCGCGCATGAGGTTCACGGGCTCCTCGGCCCGGGCGGCCAGCAGGGCCTCCACCCGGCCCCGGTGCACCATGCGGCCGTCCGCGTCCACGGTGACGGTCTCGCCCTGGTCCAGGCCGCCCAGGACCTCCAGGGCCCCGGCCGCCCCGAACAGGGCGGGCACGCGGAACTCCCGGGCCACGTTGGCCAGGTGCCCGGCCACGCTGCCGTGCTCCGTGACCACGGCCGCGGCCCGGCCCAGCAGGGCGGCCCAGGCGGGCAGGGCCTGGGCGGCCACCAGCACCCCGCCCTCGGGAAAGGTCAGGGCGTCCACGTCGCGGCGCACCGGGTGCACCGGCCCGGCCCCCACCCCGGGGGAGGCCGTGACCCCGGCGGCCAGGACCACGCCCTCGGGCAGCTCGCCCCGGCGCAGGGGGTCGTCCGCGGCCTCGTCCCCGCCCTCGCGCCGGTGCAGGGGCCGGGACTGGAGCAGCACCAGCCGCCCGTCCCGGGCCACGGCCCACTCGATGTCCTGGGGCGCGCCGAAATGGGTCTCCACGGCCATGGCCAGCCGGGCCAGCTCCAGGACGCGCCCGTCGTCCAGGGAGGGCGCCGCGGCCTCGTCCCCGGCCAGATCGCGGCGGCGCACGCCCTCGTCGGGCTCGCAGTCGTAGCGGCAGGTCTTGGCCGCGATGCGGCGGCGCACGATCTCGGGCGGCTCGCGCCGGGCCACGGCGAAGACGTCCGTGTCCACGCTGCCGTCCACCACGCTCTTGGGCAGCCCGGGCACGGCGTCGATCATCACCGTGTCGTCGCGCGGGTTCACGGGGTTGCGGGTGTAGCAGACCCCGCCCGCCACGGCGTCCACCATCTCCATGACCCCCACGCACATGTCCACGGCGTCGTCCGGGATGCCGCGGTTGAAGCGGTAGGTCATGGCGGTGAGGCCGTACTTGCTGGCCACCACTTCCCTGTACACGTCCACCAGGCTCTCGCGGCCCACGTTGAGCTCGGAGTGGTACTGCCCGGCGAAGGAGGCCCCGAGCAGGTCCTCGCCCAGGGCCGAGCTGCGCACGGCCACCCGGGGGGCGCGGCCCAGGCGCTCGGCCATGTGGTCGTAGCGCTCCAGGATGCCCTGCTCCAGGTCGGGCGGCAGCTCGGCGCGCAGGATGGCCATGCGGATCCGGGAGCTCAGGGCCAGGGACTCGTCCAGCTCCTCGGGCTGGGCCACCTGGATCATGCGGTCGATGGCCTCCTGGAGCCCGGCGTGGCGAAAGAAACGGCGGAACCCGCTGGCCGTGACGGCGAAACCCTCGGGCACGGGCAGGCCCGCCCGGCCCAGCTCGCCCAGCATGGCCACCTTGGAGCCCACCTCGTCCATGAGGTTCAGGCCGGTCTCGGCCAGGTCCAGCACCAGGGGCCCGGGGGCCGCCTCGCGCCGTGGGGCCACGGCGGCCTCGATGTAGGAGCGGATGTCCTGGAACCGGGGCTCCAGGTCGGGCCAGCGGCCGCCCGTGAGCTCGGCCAGGCGCTGGATCATCTGGTGCACCGCGGCCACCACGCGCACGCACAGGGTGCGCACGTCCCCCACGCCGAAGGGCCGGCCCCCGCGCAGGGCCTCCTCCATGTCGCTCATGACCTCCAGGGCGCGGTTGTTGGCGGCCAGGAGCAGCTTGAAGCTGAGGCAGCGGGCCCGGAAGACCTCCTTGACGGCCTGGACGCGCGCCGGGTCCGGGGCGGCCGTCCCGCTGCGCCCGAACCAGCCCGCCACGCGGGCCAGCCATCCGGGACGCCGGGTCTCGGGATCGGCCGGGACGGTCACGGCCGGCTCCCCGCGAACGGGAGGGCCGGGAAGGTGAAGATGGGACCGGACGGACCCGCCGGCCCCGCGGGAAGGGCCGAACGGGTCCGCCGGACCCCAGGGAGGCAGGATGGGACGCGGGGCATCACGCCGCCCCGCCGCCGTGCATCAGGCGGCGGTGCTCCGCCGCGTCGGTGAGCTTCATGATGAGCTCGTTGATGGCCACGGGTTTGATGAGGTAGTCGAAGATGCCCAGGGCCATGCCGCGCTCCGCGGCCTCGATGTTGGCGTGGCCGGTGAGCATGACCACCTCGGTGTCCGGGCGCACCTCGCGCAGGCGGCGCAGGGTCTCCAGGCCGTCCATGCCGGGCATGAGCACGTCCAGGAGCACCACGTCGAAATCGCGTTCGCGGGCCAGGATCAGGGCCTCGGGCCCGCTGTTGGCCACGCTGACCTCGAAGCCGCGGCGGCCCAGGCGGCGCTGCATGAGATCCAGGAATTCAGCCTCGTCGTCCACCAGAAGAATCGAGATCTTGTTCACGGCAATCACCTGGATCACAAGTAAAAAATTTAATCTCGCAAAACCGCCTTGCGCAATTCGCGCCACCCGGCGGCCCCTGGGGGAATGAGCAAGATATGTTCCATCCCGCCGCCTTGGCGCGGTGCGCGCCGGGCCCTCCGCCGGGCCGGGGCGAGGGAATGCGGGGGAGGCGCGGGGGAGGCAGGGAACGACGACGCGGGGCGCTCCGGCAGCCTCCGGCCAGGGCCCCGCCTGGGGCCCCGACAGGGCGGGCCGGTCCCCGAAGGCCCGGAACCGGCCCGCCCGCCCGGTCCGCCGCAGGGGCGGCTACTTGAGCAGGGCCGCGGCCCCGGCCATGGCCACGCTCTCGTCCTCGTCCACGGAGCCGCCGCTCACGCCGATGGCCCCGATGATGACGTTGTTCTTGTCCACCAGCAGCACGCCGCCCGCGAAGCTCACCAGGCCGCCGCTGGTCCCCTCGATGGCGTACAGGGGCTGGCCGGGCTGGGCCAGGGTGCCCATGGTCCGGGTGGGCATGTTGAAGTAGCGGGCCGTCTTGGCCTTCTTGATGGAGATGTCGATGCTGCCCAGGAAGGCGTCTTCCTGGCGGTAGAAGGCCTTGAGGTTGCCCCCGGCGTCCACGATGGCGATGTTCACGGGCACCTTGATGGCCACGGCCTTTACCAGGGCGGCCTGGAGCACCGTCTGGGCCTGGGCCAGGGTGATGTCGCCGGGCAGGGTCTTCTTGGGTCCCTCGGCCAGGGCCGCGGATGCGGCCAGGGCGGCCAGCAACAACATGGAAACCAGGAGTGACAGAGACTTGCGCATAGTAACGGCTCCTTGAGTTGAGGGTGACTGTATCTTCTGCCTATGCCCGGGCCGCGTCGGGGTCAACCCGACACGAAACGTCCGGGCGCGGCGCGGCCCGGGACGCGGCGGGGAAACGGCGGGGGGAGCGGCGGGAGACGCGGCGGGAAGGCACGGGAGACGCGCGAAGGCGGCGGGGACGCCAGGGGAGCGGGACCAACCTCGGCCCGGGCCGGGGCGGATCGGGCGCGCGAGGGCGGGCCGGGCGGCGGGGAACGCCGGAGCCAGGGGAGCGCAACCGCGGCCGGGCGGGCTCAGTCCGCGTCGGCCTGGGTCAGGCGGTCCAGGTCGTCCTCCATGCGCTGGCGCAGGGCGTCCACCACGGCCCCGCGCCGCATGACCATGTCCAGCTGCCGGGTGTGCAGGAGCAGGTAGCCGAGCACGGCCAGGCGCTGGGCCGTGCCCGCGTCGCCGTAGCCCGTGGCCCGGGCCAGGACCGAGTCCTGGCGCACCTCGGCCTCGAAGCCCCGGTCCTCCAGCATGTCCGCCACCAGCCGGGCGCGCAGCACGCGCCGGGCCTCGTCCG
>JBFWIY010000127.1:0-7027 GCA_050255855.1 Desulfovibrionaceae bacterium | reverse complement strand
AGACAAGCAATCACCAGACCACTGAGGTCTCAACCAAGGAAGCCATCTGGTGGCATGTTTCCGCGTCAAGCCTCCCACCGAGAATACTCCGTATTTACTTTCCGATTAGTTGGATCGCGAACAATCGAGTGCCGATTTCCAACGGCATGACCACTTCCTCTATGAAGGGTCGAGTGTCAGGTGATAACCATCTCAGCACAAGCAGGGGACCGGGCTCATCCTGGTCCCCCAGACCACCGGCGAAGGGACTACCTTCCACTTCCGCTACCGCATTACAGCCGGGTCCCCCCCCCGGCATCCGACAGCGGTTCGCCGAACAGCCTGATCCTGAAGCGCGCCGCGTTGGGGTCGGGGAAGACCAGCCGCCCTGGCTGCTTCGGTACGCCCACGCTCGCCTGGGCCGGTACATCGGCCTGCGCTGCGCGCGGGACCGGGCTTTACACCGAATGAACTCCTCCATTCGCCCCCGCTGCCCGCGCCATCTCCGCGCCCACATACGCGCCCAGCTCAACAGCGAACTTCGAGTACAGGCGGAGCAGCGCCAAATCGAGCGGCGCGGCCAGGCGCGTGAGCCGGACCAGATCGCCGTCCCCGGCCGAGTGGGGCCATATCCCGGTGAAGAAGAAGCCCGCGGTCTCGGCCTGCTCCCAGAGTTGCGGCGTCACGGCCTGGGCCAGGGGCAGCTCGATGTGCACCACCGCGGCCCCGGCGATGTCCAGAAGGTCCATGGCCGCTCGGCGGATTTCGGACCATTGCCGCGCGTCCGCCAGCGTCACCCGCACCACGCCCTTGGCGAGTCCCCGGTCGAAGGACATGCTGTACGCGCCCGGCTGCGCAACGGAAACATCCTGGGCGGATGGCCCAAGGCGCAGTTCCCGGCCCAGAGCCGCGTAAATGCGCCCGACCATATCGCGATGCCGCTCCGGCACATGGGCCAGGGCCGGGGGCGGGGCGACCAGATACATGAAGCAGTGCAGGTAGGATTCACGCCGGGACGATCCGTCCTTCAGGCGCATGGCCTTGAACTGTCGGGGCGGACAGGCCGCCAGATCCAGGCCGCAGGGCCGGGCGTTCTGGGCGATGCAGAGCCGCTGGCTGACGGGGTGGCTGGTGACCGGGTTCAACGAAACGCCGAACAGACCCAGCTCCAGCGCACGCGCCGTGAGACAGTCGGAGAGGCGCTCCATGAGCCTGCGGCCCCGGTGCGCCGGGGAGATCACCAGCAGGGCCATCTCGGCCGTGGGGACAGGCTCCGGCCACAGCAGCCCGACGTGGCCCACCACCTCCCCCTCGCTGGTGACCGCCACATAACTGCTCAGCACCCCGCGGGCCACGAGGTCCAACAGCCCTTCGGGCCGGTAGAAGGCCTCGTTTTTGTACGAATAGCCATACGCCCGCCAGAACAGCCGGGCCACCTGCAGGGCCTCGCCAGGCCTCAGGGGCCGCACCTCGTAGGACTGCTTCGGGGCGCGGGGAACCTTCGCGGCCTCGTCCGGGCGTTCCTGAGCCGAAGGCTCCGCCCCATCGGGCCGGGGCAACCGCTTGACCAGGCAAAGCGCCTTGCCCTGCCGCCCCTGGTTCACCCAGCGCACCTCGTCCACCACGCTGTGGATGAGCTTGAGGCCCAGGCCGCTTCCTTCGCCCTTGGGCTTTGCGCCCGGTCGATCGAGCAGGGTCGGGTCAAACGGCAGGCCCTCGTCGTGGAAGGCGAGGCGCAACTCGCCCGCCAGCAACTCGCCGTCCACCAGCACGTCCCCTGGCGTGCCGTCCGGATAGGCGTGGGCGCAGATGTTCTCAAAGGCCTCCTCGGCCACCAGTTCCAGGGCCAGAACATCCTTGCCCGGCAGGCCGGCCGCGCGCGACAGGTCGCGGACATGGCCCTGGACCAGGGGCAGGAAGCGTTCCTGAGCCGGAACCCGCAACTGTGTCTGTGGTGCTGTTTTCATGCTGCCCTATTGCCGCAGGCCCGTCCTTTTGTCGACAGGGGACCGACACACCAGGCGACGAGCCCCACGGAATGGCAATACGCTAATATCATCGGTAACTATGGCAAGTATAAACCAGTTTTCCCCACCAGGGCGGTTCACCCCAGGGGCAGACGGCGGACGCCATCAAGAACCAAGCGGTCCCCGACGACAAGTGGCGAGTCGGTCCAACCTCGACCTACGTGGACCATTTCTGGACCATCCGGGGCACCACCAACCACTTTTTTGTGGCCTTGCCCCGAACGCCGGAGCATGATTTTGGCGCGCCGATTCGGCCCGATGGCGGGTTGCGGAGGGGATGACGTCGGAATCTTGAGCCCAAAGGTTCGGTTTGGCCGCCAAGGCGCTGCCGCGCCTTGGCGGGAGAGGTCCCGGCCGCCGCACGATCCGCCGCGTTCCTCAGTCCGCCGCGCCTCCGCGCGTTGACCTTCCTTCGATTTCAGAATAGTCATCTTGCTACTGGTGCGGCGAACCCAGCCCCTCTCTCAGGAGCCAGGCGCGATGACGACTTCCTCGACGCCGGAACGCAGTGCGACAGGACTGCTGATCTGGTGTTGCGCCCTCGCCCTTGAGGCGGCGGCGGTGCTGTGGAGCCTCCGGCTCCTGGGCGGCCTGCCGCCCGGGCCCCTGGCCACGGCGCTGGAGCGGCTGCTCCCCGGCCCGGCGGGCGCGCCCGGCCCCCTCTCCGCGGCCTGGGCCGCGCCCCTGGCCCTGCACCTCGGCGCGGCCCTGGTGCTGATCCTCCCCGCGCCCTTCTCCCGCGCCTTCTACCCCATGCGCAGCACCATCTACGGCCTCACCGCCGCCATCACCCTGACCATGCCCGCGGTGGGCATCCTGGGCTGCTTTTTTGCGCGCGGCTGCGCCGAGCTGCTCATGCGCCACAAGAACAAGACCGCCCAGTTCCGCCAGGCCGTGGAGATGTCCCTGGGCGAGGACGCCCACCGGATCACCCGCAAGCGCGTGGGCCAGGTGCTGGCCGACGAGATCGCCATCGAACCCGTGGTGGACGTGCTCGCGGGCAACGACCCGGACCTGAAGCGCGGGGCGGTGAAGCTCCTGAAACGCATGGCCACGCCCGGCGCGGTGGCCCTGCTGCGCAACTGCATGAGCGACCCCTTCCCCGAGGTGCGCTTCTACGCCCACTCCGCCCTGAGCGAGCTGGAGGACGGCTTCGCCCAGCGCATCAAGGGCCTGCGCGAGCGCCTGGAGAGCGCGCCCAGCGCCGCCCTGTGGCGCGCCCTGGGCCGCGACTACGACGCATATGCGGGCTCCGGCCTGGTGGACGAGGTGATGCGCCGGCAGACCCTGGAGGAAGGCCGCGCCGCCCTGGCCGAATCCCTCGCCCTGGAGCCCGGGCACGCGCCCACCCAGCTGCTCTACGCGCGGGTGCTCCTGGAGCTGGACGACCTGGACGAGGCCAAGCGGCAGTTCGAGCGCTGCGCCCAGGACGAGGCCACCGCGTCCGAGGCCATGCTGGGCCTGGCCCAGATCGCCTATCAGCGGCGCGACATGCGCGCCCTGGCCATGCAGGCCCGGGCCATGGCGACCTCGCAGGCGCCCCGCCCGGCCGACGCCGACCACATGGAGCTCTTCGAATTCTGGGCCAAGGCCGGAGCCGCCCGGCATGACTGAGCGCATCCCCGACGTCTGCCTCATCCTCGAAGGCACCTATCCCTTCGTGTCCGGCGGCGTGTCCACCTGGGTCCATCACCTCATCCGCGCCATGCCGGAGCTCACCTTCACGGCGGTGTGCATCCGCGCCACCAGCAAGGACCCGGGCGAATACAAGTACGACCCGCCCCAAAATTTCGTGGACCCCATGGTCATCTACCTGCACGACCACGAGAACCTCGCCAGCGCGCGCATGAGCAGGCAGCAGAAGGCGGAGTTCCTGGCCACCATCCGCGACTGGCACACCCGCGTGCACAGCGGCCAGAACGTGCCCCTGACCGAGCTGGTGGCCAAGCTCGACGCCGCGGGCGGCAAGATCGACCTCAACGACCTGGTGCACGGCCGCGAGCCCTGGAACCTGATGGTGGAGTTCTACAAGCGGCGGCACCCGGAGGCGTCCTTCCTGGACTACTTCTGGACCTACCGCTTCACCCACCTGCCCATCTGCAACGTCCTGAACACCGAGCTGCCCCGGGCCAAGGTGTACCACACCATCTCCACCGGCTTCGCCGGGCTGCTCGCCGTGCTGGCGGGCATCCGCATGGGCCGCCCCATCCTCCTGACCGAGCACGGCATCTACACCAAGGAACGCAAGATCGAGATCGCCCAGTCCAAGTGGATCCACGCCGAGGAGGACGACCGCCTGCGCATCGAGCGCGACCTGGGCACCTTCCAGAAGCTCTGGATCCACATCTTCGAGTCCCTGAGCCGCCTCACCTACGCCCAGGCCTACCGGGTGCTCACCCTGTTCGAGGGCAACCGGCAGATGCAGATCCAGGGCGGGTCCGACCCGGACCGCACCGTGGTCATCCCCAACGGCATCACCCTCTCCCGCTACACCAACCTGCGCCCCCGCGCCGACACCTACGAGGACAACCGCGGCCTGGAAGGCCCCTTCGAGATCGGCTTCGTGGGCCGCGTGGTGCCCATCAAGGACGTGAAGACCTTCATCCGCGCCTGCAAGATCGTCAGCCAGGACATCCAGAACTTCACGGCCTTCGTCATCGGCCCCGAGGACGAATCGCCCGAGTACGCGCGCGAGTGCCACGAGCTGGTGCACATGCTCGGTCTGGACGACCGGATCGTCTTCACCGGCAAGGTGAACGTCAACGAATACTACGCCCGCCTCGACCTGCTGGTGCTCACCAGCGTGAGCGAGGCCCAGCCCCTGGTGATCCTGGAGGCCAACTGCGCGGGCGTGCCCGTGGTGGCGAGCGACGTGGGCGCGTGCTGCGAGCTGCTGCACGGCCGCACGCCCGAGGACGAGGCCATCGGCCCCTCGGGCTACATCACCCGCCCGGCCGAGCCCATGGACACCGCCCAGGGCATCCTGACCATCCTCTCCAACCCGGAACTGCGGCGTCGGATGTCGCTCAACGGCCGGGAGCGCGTGGAGCGCTTCTACGCCGAGGCCGACCTGATCCGCCAATACGAGGCCCTGTACCACGAGTGCATGGCCCGGCCGGACGCGGTGTAGCCATGGCGGGCATCGGATTCGAGCTGCGCAAGCTCCTGGACAAGGACAACTTCCTGGGCGACATGCGCGCGTTTTTGTACGCGGCGCTGCTCTCCTCCGGGCCGTGGCTGCTGTCCATCACCTGCCTGGGGGTGCTCACGGCCCTGTTCCCGGGCGGAGAGCACGGCGACCGGGATGGCGAGATCTTCCGCACCACGGTGGTCTACGTCTTCGCCTATTCGCTCATCTTCGTGGGCTTTTTCCAGCTGGTGCTGACGCGCCACCTGGCCGACCAGCTCTACCTGAAGAACGACCAGGGCATGCTGCCCGCCTTCGTGATGACGGCCATCCTCTGCCTGCTGGGCGGCCTCGGCGTGGGGGCGGCGGTGTTCGGCCCCGGGCCCCTGCCCTGGACCTACAAGGCGCTCTCCATGGTGCTGCTCGACGTGGTGTGCCTGCTCTGGCTCACCATGATCATGCTGTCCGCGGTGAAGGACTACAACAACATCGTCATCGGCTTCGCCGTGGGGGCCGCCCTCTCGGTGGGCGGGGTGTGGTTCCTGGAGCCGCTGCTCGGCCTGCACGGCCGCATCCTGGGCTACATGCTCGGCCTGGTGGTGAACGTGTTCTGGTTCCTGGCCATCATCTTCTCCGAATTCGGCCAGTACGCCGTGCTCGACCGGGCGCTGCTGCCCTATTTCAAGAAATACTGGGACCTGGCGATCATCGGCTTCATCTACAACCTGGGCATCTGGGCGGACAAGTTCGTGTTCTGGCTCGCGCCGGACGCCCGCACCATCGTCCCGCCGCTCACGGTGCACGACTTCTACGAAGGGCCGGTGTTCCTGTCCTACCTGAGCATCGTGCCCGCCCTGGCCGTGTTCCTGGTGAAGGTGGAGACCGGCTTCTACGAACACTACCGGCGCTACTACCAGTGCATCATCGAACGCCGCCCCCTGGCCGCCCTGCTGGAGGAGAAGGCGGGCATGGCCAAGATGCTCCGGGCCAGCATCCGCGAGATGTTCATCGTCCAGGGCGGGCTCACGGCGATCTGTCTGGTCTTCGCGCCGGAGATCCTCGACTTCTGCAAGCTCTCGCCCACCCAGGTGCCGCTGTTGCGCATCAGCCTGGTGGGATCGTTCCTCCAGGCGCTCATGTCGCTCACCATCATCATTCTGTTCTATTTCGACCTGCGCCGCCGCGTGCTGGCCGTGACCACCTGCTACTTCGTCTGCAACGCGGGCCTCACCGCGGCCACCATCTGGCTCGGGGGCTTCCCGTACTACGGGTACGGCTACGCCTACGCCTGCTTCATCGCGCTCATGCTCGGCTTCTACCTGCTCGTGCGCAGCGTGCAGGACCTGGAATTCATCACCTTCGCGCGCCAACCCATCTGATCCGACCAGGACACCCATGATGGTCCATCCCATCCCCCAGACTTCCGCCCCCGCCCCCCGCAAGACCGCCCTCGTCACGGGCTGCGCAGGCTTCGTGGGCAGCCACCTGACCGCGGCCCTGCTGGCCCTCGGGCATCGCGTCATCGGCGTGGACAACTTCTTTTCCGGCAAGCCGGAGAACATGCGCGACTTCCGCGCGCACCCGAATTTCCATTTCTTCGAGCGCTCCGTGATGGACGAGGGGGTGTGGGAGGACATCTTCGCACGGTTCGGGCCGGTCCACGCCGTGTTCCACCTGGCGGCCATCGTCAGCGTGCCCTACTCCATGGCCCATGCCGACGAGACCTACGCCGTCAACTACCTCTCCACGGAACGGCTGCTCGACGCAGCCCGCGTCGCCGGGGCGGCGCGCTTCGTCTTCGCCGGGAGCGCGGCCGAATACGGCGCGGAGGAGCGCATGCCCGTGCGCGAGGTCTACGCCACGGACGAGACCGTGCAGCTCAGCCCCTACGGCC
>JBFWIY010000126.1:0-7045 GCA_050255855.1 Desulfovibrionaceae bacterium | reverse complement strand
TATACCAAGTAACAAAGTCGCATACTGAAATTCGTTCCATATAAGACCGGCAGAAGCCCAAACAGAACATTGGCAAAAAACAATGGCACTTGCAATTGCAAGTGCCTTTGTTTTTGCCCCCCGCTATGCACCGGGGCAGCAGCCACGGCCATCCAGGGATGCCGGTCGATGCTCTCGACGTTGGGGCCCCCGACACGTCCAGGGACTTCATCCGACACGCGGGCAACGACCGCGCGCGGTTGGAGCGGCCGTTATCCTTCCTCGCCCCAGGCCTTGGCGCTCCGCTCCACCTTCTTGCGCACGCTGCGCCAGTCCGTCTCGTGGGTGAACATGGATTCCGGCAGCGCGGCGAGCATCTTCTCATAGAAGCCCAGGGAGACCGTGAAGGTCAGCTCGTCGGTCTTCATGAACTTTCGGGCCGAGGGGTCCAGGCCGCCCAGGACGGCCTTCTCCAGCCCCTTCTCCTTGTAGTAGAGGGGCCAGCCGAGCAGGCCGGTGCAGCCCGCGCCGAAGGGCGAGACCACGCAGTCCATGTCGCCCGTGGCGAACACCGCCTGGACGAACAGCCCGGTCAGCACCTCGGGCCGGGCGAAGAAGATGACGAACTCCGGCTCCTCGCCCCCCGTGAACTGGGACAGCGGCTTGAAGATGCAGTACTTGCCCGGGGCCTTGCGGGGGTTCACCCGGAGCAGGAACTTGCGCATGGCGTCCGGGTTGGGCATGTACCGCTCGCCCTGCAGGGGGGTGCCCTCGAACCCGGTGGACACGTAGTGCTCGATGAACCGGAGGTGAGGCTTCATCATCGAGCAGTAGTACGCGCCGCCCACGCATCCATATTCCTCCGTGGAGATGAACGCCGCGGCGCGCTTCTTCCGGGCCAGCCAGACGTTGCCCATCACACAGGAGAACGTCTTCATGACCTCCTGCATGTCGATCTTGCCCGCGTCCTCCAGTTCCCGCGAGATGGGCGTTCCCACCTTGGGGCCGTAGGCGGTGTCCGGCTTGGTGTCGGCATAGTGGACGCCGAAGGGCTCCTCTCCCAGGCCGAGGTGGGCCAGGAAGGCGGCGGTGCCGTCGAGTATGGCCTGCATGGTCATGTCGTTCTCCTGTGGTTGTTCATCCGTTCACCCCCGTCGCGCGGGGGCGTTGCCTTTCGGCCTGTCTTTTCATACCATGCTCATAGACAAAATAAACAGACAGAAAGGAAAACTCTTTTCCATTAGTGGGCATAATGGCGCAGGAATTTCTCAATGACATCCCGCTGCTGGTGGAGGTCGCGCGGCAGAAAAGCTTCACCCGGGCCGCCGAGATCCTCGGCATCGGCGCGTCGACGCTGTCCCGGCGCATCAAGCTGCTGGAAGAGCGGATGGGGGTGCTGCTCTTCTACCGGGACACCCGCAACGTCGAGCCCACCGACCACGGCGCGTACCTGCTGGACCGATGCGGGTTCATCCTCGACGAGGTGCAGAAGGCCCACGACGCGGTGGTGGGCAACATGCAGAGCCCCTCGGGACTGATCCGCGTCAGCATGTTCCGCGACCTGTACGACCAGCTTCTCAGGGACGCCATGCTGGACTTCGCCGCCACGTGGCCGGACATCCAGATGGACCTGACCTTCGTGGAGCACCCCGTGGACCTGCGCACCGACCCCTACGACGTGGCCTTCCTCATCGGGCCGTCCATCGCCCCCCCGCTGGTCGCCCGCAGGCTGCTGACCATCGAGCCGTTCATCTACGCCTCGCCCGCGTTGTTCGACCGTTATCCCGTGCCCGTAGAGCCCGGCGACCTGCACCGGCTGCCGTGCATCGTGCTGCAGCGCTTCGGGAACCGCTGGCCCATGAGCGACGGCAGGCGGCAGGTGACCGTCGAGGTCCAGCCCAAGTACCGCTTCAGTTCCGTGGAGATGTGCCGCGACTTCGTCCTGGCCGGGCATGGCGCGGCCCTGCTCCGCAGGGAGCGGGCCGAGCCGGACGAAAAGGCCGGGCGGCTGGTCCGCCTGCTCCCGAATTGGACCGGCGGCTTCGTGCACGACGTGAGCCTGGTGACGGGATCGAGCCAGCTCCCACGAAGGGTCCGGCTGTTCGTGGACCACATGCTGGCGGCCCAGGCTTCCCGGTGATCGCTGCGCCCGGATAGGCATCGTCCCTCCGACGGCCCTGGGCGGCCCGCATGCCGCAGGGCCTTGCGAAACCTTCCGGTCAGGCCGAACGGATCTCCCGCATGACCTCGGCCGGGCTCTGGCCGAAATAGCGCTTGAACTCGCGGCTGAACTGGGACGGGCTCTCGTATCCCACGGCATCGGCCGCGAGATACGCCTTCATGTTCTGCTGCACCATGAGGTCCTTGGCGCGCGCGAGCCGGATCTTCTTGAGGAACTGCAGGGGAGAGTCGGCCGTGATCTCCTTGAAGGCCTTGTGGAAGGCCGAGACGCTCATGTTGGCCGAGTCCGCCAGCTGCCGCACGTCGAGCTTTTCGAAAAAGTTGCCCTCCATCAGGTTGATGACCCGGGCCACCTGGGAGAACGAACCGCTGCCCCGCGCGATGGCATAGAGCACCGGGGCCTGGGTGCCGCACAGGGCGCGGTAGTAGATCTCCCGGACCAGTCCCGGCGCCAGGATCCTGGCCTCCCTGTCCGACCGGAGCGCCTTGAGCAGCTTGACCGCCGCGTCCTTCATGTCCTCATCCATGACGGACGGTCCGATGGCGTAGTGGTATCCTTCGTCCTCCAGGCTCACCGCCTCGGCCTGAAGGCCCATCTGGTTGATCAGGTCGTTGAGCTGGGCCATGTCGATGTCGATGTACAGGCCGAGCAGGGGCCCGTCCTCCCCGGGGAAGGATTCGCACTCGAACGGCGTGGAGAGGGAGGTGACCAGGTAGTTGTCGGCGTCATACCGGAACGACATCCCCCCGAGGTGCCCCTCCTTGTGCCCCGAGGCGACGATGCAGATTCCGGGATTGTACAACATCGGCCTGCGGCGGACGTGCTTGGTGTCCCGGAAAAAACGCACCCCATTGAGCCTCGACTCGACGGCCCCGCCGTCGGTTGTAGCCATATCCATGAGTAATTCAGACAAGTTGGACATACGAATCATCCTCCATTCATTCAAAAATAGTATGAACATCATTCCGGGGCGGAGTTCAACAAAAAAAGGCTCCCGGATAGGAACGGGCAAACTTTGTGGAGAAATGTGTGTTCCGCCGGACGCCGACGGGTCCTACATAATGGATCAACGAGCAACCGAAAAAGGAGAACCTCCATGAACTTCGATTTTCAAAACCCGACCCGCATCATCTTTGGCGCCGGTACGTTGTCCCGGCTGGGCGAAGTCGTCCGCGCGCATGGAACAAAGGCCCTGCTCGTCACCGGAGGCGGCAGCGTCAAGCGAAGCGGCGTCTTCGACCGTGTCGTGGAAAGCCTGACGGCGGCGGGGGTCGCCGTTGCCGAGTGCGGCGGCATCGAACCCAACCCGCGCATCACCTCCGTCGCCCGTGGCGCGGAGATCGTCCGCAAGCAGGGGTGCGACGTCATCGTGGCCCTGGGCGGCGGCAGCGTCATGGACGCCTCCAAGGTCATCGCCGCCGCGGCCCGCTACGACGGCGACCCGTGGGACATGATCCTGCACGGCCAGGAGCAGGTGCACGTGCCCACCGAGGCGCTGCCGGTCATCACGGTCCCCACCCTGGCGGCCACCGGCTCCGAGGCCAACTGCAGCGCGGTCATCACCAATGAGGACGCCAAGGTGAAGTCCTTCATCAGCAACCCGCTGCTCTTCCCCAAGGCGGCCATCGTCGACCCCGAGTTGACCGTGAGCGTGCCCAGGGACCAGACCGCCTTCGGCGTCTGCGACCTCATCACCCACGTGACCGAGGCCTACTTCAACGGCATCGACAACACGCCCATCCAGGACCGCTTCGCCGAGGGCGTCATCCTCACCGCCCTGGAATGGGGCCCCAAGGCCATCGCCGACGGTTCGGACATCGAGGCCCGCGCCCAGGTGCAGTGGGCCGCCCTGCTGGCCCTGGTGGGCTGGGTCAACGTGGGCACCAACGGCGCCTACCCGGTGCACATGATGGAGCACACCGTCTCCGCCTACCACGACGTGACCCACGCGGCGGGCCTGGCCGTCATCAACCCGGCCTGGATGCGCTTCGCGGCCCGGACCAACACCGCCAAGTTCGTCCAGTTCGCCGAGCGGGTCTTCGGGCTCAAGGCCAAGTCCGCCGCCGACCTCGACTGCGCCCTGGCGGGGATCGACCGCTTCGAGGCGTTCCTGCGCTCCATCGGCTGCCCCACCCGCTTCTCCGAACTGGGCATCGGCGACGAGCTCTTCGAGACCTACGCCAGGGACACCCTGAAGATCATCCACGACGGAAACGGCAGGCTGCCGGGCCGCCCGCCCATGGACGTCGAGGACATGGTCGGCGTGTTCCGGGCCGCCCTGTGAGCGAAGCACCCGGTGTCATGACGGCTGTCATGCCCGCAACATGAAGGAGGCGACCCGATGCACCACAAGACCACTATTCATGGCATGATCCTGGCCCTGGCGATATTTTTCGCCCTGGCCGCCACACCCCATCCTGCCCACGCGGAGGACAATATGACCTGGGACAAGACCTTTCCCCTGAGCGACAAGGTGATCCACGAGAAGGTGGAATTTCATAATCGGTTCGGCATCTACATCGCCGCCGACATGTACAAGCCCAAGCGCTTCGACCCGTCCGTGAAGTACCGGGCCATCATCGTGGGCACGCCCTACGGCGGGGTCAAGGAGCAGGGCGCGGGCATCTACGCCCAGGCCATGGCCGAGCGGGGCTACGTGGCCATCGCCTTTGACGAGTCCTACAACGGCGAGAGCGGCGGGTTCCCCCGCCGGACCTCCTCGGTGGAGGGCTTCGTGGAGGACTTCCACGCCGCCGTGGACTACATGGGCACCCGCCCCTACATCGACCGGAACAAGATCGGCGTCATCGGCCTGTGCGGCAGCGGCGGCTTCTCCCTGAGCGCCGCCCAGGTGGACCACCGCATCAAGGCCGTGGCCACGGTGAGCATGTACGACATGAGCCGGGTCAAGGCCAACGGCTGGATGGACTCCTGGACCGAGGCGGAGCGCAACGCGTACCTCGACCAGTTGGGCGAGGAACGCTGGAAGGAATACGCGGGCGGCGAGGTGAAGACCCTGGGCCTGCCCGAGACCATCGACGAGCAGACCGATCCCATCACCCGCGAGTTCTACGAGTACTACAAGATGCCGCGCGGGCAGCATCCCCGCTCCAGCGCGCACTTCACCATGACCAGCGACATGGCCTTCATGAACTACCAGCTGCTGGGCCGCCTCAAGTCCATCTCGCCCCGGCCGATCCTGTTCGTCATCGGCGAGAAGGCGCACTCCCGCTACTTCAGCGAGGACGCCTACAAGATGGCCGCCGAGCCCAAGGAGCTCTACATCGTGCCCGGCGCTACCCACGTGGACCTCTACGACCGCGTGGACATGATCCCCTTCGGCAAGCTGGACGACTTCTTCACCAAGGCCCTGCGGTAACCGGCACGGGGGCGGCGGCACGGGCCGCCGCCCCGCGCCGTTGTCCCCAAGCCCCCGCACAACAAGCGAGAAGCGACGCCATGAGCGACAAGCGTATCCGTGTGGGATTCATAGGACTGAACCCCGACAGCCACTGGGCCTCCACCGCGCACCTCCCGGCCCTGCGCTCTCTGGCCGACATCTTCGAGGTGGTGGGCGTGGCCAATTCCACGCCGGAAAGCGCCCAGCAGACGGCCAAGGCGCTCCATTTGCGGCATGCCTTCGCCACGCCGCGGGAGCTCGTCTCCTCGGACGACGTCGATCTGGTGGTGGTGACGGTGAAGGTGCCCTATCACTATGAGCTGGTCAGCGCCGCGCTGGACGCCGGAAAGCACGTCCATTGCGAGTGGCCCCTGGGCAACGGCCTGGAGGAGGCCCGGAAACTGGCCGAACAGGCGCGGGCCAAGGGCGTGGTGGCCACCGTTGGCACGCAGATGCGCGTGGCCCCGGAGGTGATCCACCTGCGCGGGCTCATCGCCGAGGGCTACGTCGGCGAGGTGCTCTCCACCACCGTGGTGGCCGACGCGGGCGGCTGGGGGCCGGAGACGGTCGCCGACCTCGCCTACCTCAACGACAAGTCCACGGGCGCGACCATGCTGACCATCCCGTTCGGCCACACCATGGCCGGCCTGGGGGAGGTCCTCGGGGAGTTCGCCTCGATCTCCGGACGGCTGGTGAAACGGCGCGACGTGGTGCACGTCACCGACACGGGCCAGACCCTCCCCACCACGACCGAGGACCAGATCATGGCGCACGGCGTGCTGCGAAGCGGGGCGGCCTTCTCCGCCCACTACCGCGGCGGTCTCTCGCGCGGGACCCACTTCCTCTGGGAGATCAACGGCACGGAAGGCGACATCCAGGTGACCGCCGGGTTCGGGCACGGCCAGATGGCCCAACTGTCCCTCTTCGGCGCGCGCGGCGAGGAGACGGAGCTGCGGCCGCTGACCCCGCCCGCCGAAATGTACCAGGGCTGGCCGGACAGCGTCATCCCGCGCAACGTCGCCGGGATATACGCCCGGGTCGCCAAGGACATCCGCACCGGAACCCGGGAGGCCCCGAGCTTCCAGGACGCCGTGAAGCTCCATGAGCTGCTCGACGCCATCGAACGCTCCTCCCGGGACATGAAAACGATCCAGCTCTAACCCGACAGGCCGAATATCTTGCCAATACGTTACAAAAAGCTGGGGTTCCTGGCGGCGACGCTGTCGCTCGTGACGGCGTTCGCCGCCTCCGCAACCCCGATCCCGCTCTACGACATCTACCGCCGCGCCGACGGACTCGGCTATGGCGACCTGTCCCTGACCGCCGTGGTCTACTTCCTCGGAGCGATCACAGCGCTGCTCGTCTTCGGCCGGATTTCCAACCATTTCGGGCGCAAGCCCGTGGCCTTCCTGACCTTCGGCCTGGCCGCAGCCGCCTGCGTCGTGCTGCTGGACGTGGACAGCGCCGCCCCCCTGATCCTGGGC
>JBFWIY010000125.1:0-7056 GCA_050255855.1 Desulfovibrionaceae bacterium | reverse complement strand
CGCCCGGGGCAGCCCGCCCTATATAATGAAGCGCAAGGATCGGCCCGTCGCTCCGGCCCGGCCACGCCCGGCCCGCACCTGATGCGCCCATCCCGCATCCACCGGGCCCGGAAACCTTTCCGCCCCTGCCCCTGCCCCGGCCCGGCCCGCCGCTCCCGAGCCGCGCCGCGCGGTCCCATGCGACCCCGCCCGGCCCGCCCGGCCGCCCCGTCCTCCCGGTTCGCCTCGCCGCCCTTTGCCGCCGGACCGCCTCGTCCCCCGGTCCCCTGCTCCGCCAGCCCCGCCGCCCTGCCCCACTCCGCCCCCTTCTCCCCGATCCCCCCCGCCCTGTCTTGCCGCCCCCGGCCATATGGAAATATCTGCCCCGCCTCCCCGCCAACACCCCGACATGGGAGGAAGAATCTTCTGACGGACCCCGGGCCCGGAACCATTTCTAGAGATTTTTTAGATCAGTAACAGTCTGGAATGAGACAAAAAGACAGCTTTGGCATGCATGCTGCTTTTGAGGGCGGCAGAAGGAACGTGTTTTCGTAACAAGGAGGTTCTTCCCATGGCTCTGGTGATCAATCACAACATGATGGCTATGACGGCCGCCCGAAATCTGAACACGCATTATGCCAGCCTGTCCACGTCCACCCGTCGGCTCTCCTCGGGCCTGCGCGTGGGCACCGCGGCCGACGACGCCGCCGGTCTGGCCATTCGTGAACTCATGCGGGCGGACATCGCATCCCTGTATCAGGGCGTCCGCAACGCCAACGACGCCATTTCCATGATCCAGACGGCGGACGGCGCCCTCCAGGTCATCGACGAAAAGCTCATCCGCATGAAGGAGCTGGCCACCCAGGCGTCCACGGGCACCTACAACTCCGACCAGCGCCTGATCATCGACTCCGAGTATCAGGCCATGGCGTCGGAAATCACCCGTATCGCCAACGCCACCGACTTCAACGGCATCCACCTGCTCAACGGCAACCTGGCCGGCACCGATCCCAACACCCAGCAGGCCATCGCCCACAACGGCACCGGCCTCGTCTCCACCGGGCCCATCAAGATCCACTTCGGCACCGGCAACGACTGCGCGGAAGACTACTACTACATCTCCATCAACAACGCGACCGCCTCGGCCATGGGCCTGGGCAACTCCCACATCTCCACCCAGTCCGCCGCCCAGAAGGCCCTGGCCTCCATCCAGAACGCCATCATCTCCAAGGACAAGATCCGCGCCAACCTGGGCGCCATGCAGAACCGCCTGGAGAACACCATCACCAACCTGGAGATCCAGGCCGAGAACCTGCAGGCCGCCGAATCCCGCATCTCCGACGTGGACGTCGCCACCGAGATGACCGAGTTCGTGCGCGAGCAGATCCTCTCCCAGGCCGCCGTGGCCATGCTGGCCCAGGCCAACAGCCTGCCGCAGATGGCCATGCAGCTCATCGGCGGATAGTAGCCCGCACCCCGAACCGACCAACGCCAACGAGGCCGGGGTATCGCTCCCCCGGCCTCGACGCGACGGGGCCCGGCCCCGCGGCCGAGGTCTGCGGCCCGCGCGGGCCTCAGACCTCGGCCGCGGGCCGCGCCTCGCCCTCCATGCAGTCCAGGGCCAGGGCCGCCGCGGCCTGCTCGGCCTTCTTCAGGCTGGTGCCGCTGGCGTCCACGGTGCGGCCGTCCGGCAGGGTGACGCGCACCTCGAAGACCTTTTCGTGCTCCGGGCCGAAGCTGCGCTGCAACACGTACACCGGGCGGCCGCCGAAACGCTTCTGGGTGCGCTCCTGCAGGCGGCTCTTGGGGTCCTTGGCCCCGGGCAGCTCCACCCCCTCGGGCCAGCGCCCGGCCAGCACCCGGCCGATGACTCCGGCCGCGGCCCGGTAGCCCCCGTCCAGAAACACCGCGCCGAACACGGCCTCCAGGGCGTCGGCCAGCAGGGACGGCCGGTCGCGCCCGCCCTGGGCCTCCTCGCCCCGCCCCAGGCGCAGCAGGGAGTCCAGCTCCAGCTCTCGGGCCATGCCCGCCAGGCTCTTCTCCTTCACCAGACCGGACCGCAGCCGGGTGAGGTTGCCCTCCGGGGCCTCGGGGAAGCGGCGGTAGGCCTCCTCGCTCACGGCCAGGTCCAGCACGGCGTCGCCCAAAAACTCCAGACGTTCGTTGTCTTCCGGCGTCCCCTCGGCCTCGTTGGCCCAGGAACTGTGGGTCAGCGCCGCGCGCAGCAGCTTGACTTGCTGGAAGTTGTATTGGATACGTTGCTGGATCGAATGCAGGTCATCACACATTTCAAAGCTCCAAAACAGCCCGTCCACGAGCGCTCATGAATGCCGAGCCCCGCTTGAGGCCCCTGTTCAAGCCGCAATCCATCGCCGTCGTCGGCGCATCCCGTCATCCCGGCAAAACCGGCCACGAGCTGCTGGCCGGACTCATTTCCTCTGGGTATAAGGGAAAAATCCAGCCCGTCAATCCCGTGGGAGGGGAAATCCTCGGTCTGCCCGTGGCCCCCTCGGTGCGCGATCTGCCCGAACCGCCGGAGCTCGGGGTCATCTGCCTGCCCCGCCACATGGTGCTGGAATCCGCCCTGGCCCTGGCCGAGGCCGGGGCCCGCGCCGTGCTCGTGGTCAGCTCCGGCTTCCGCGAGACCGGACGCGAGGGCTACTGGCTGGAGCGCGAACTGGCCCGGGCCATGACCCAGCGCGACGTGGTCCTGCTCGGCCCCAACTGTCTGGGGCTCATCAACACCGCCTGGAACATGAACCTCTGCCTGGACGCCGAGATGCCCCTGCCCGGCCCGGTGGCCTATTTCAGCCAGTCCGGGTCCCTGGGCGCGGGCCTGCTGGACTGGGCCCGGGGCGAGGACGTGGGCCTCTCCACCTTCGTGCACCTGGGCAACAAGGCCCAGATCGGCGAGTCCGCCGTACTCGAATACCTGGCCGACGACCCGGACACCCGGGTCATCGTGGGCAGCATGGAGAGCCTGGACTCCGGGCCCGAGTTCCTGCGCGTGGCCGAGACCGCCACGGCCAAGAAGCCGGTCATCGTGCTCAAGAGCGGCAACACCCCGGCCGGGGCGCGCGCCGTGTCCAACCACACCGGCACCCTGCCCGGCTCGCGCCAGGCCAGCCGCGCCGCCCTGCACCAGGCCGGGGTCATCCAGGTGGACGACGCCCGCTCGCTCTTCTCCCTGGCCCAGGCCTTCGCCCGTCAGCCCCTGCCCCTGGGTCCCAACCTGGCCGTCATCACCAACTCCGGCGGTCCCGGCATCCTGGCCGCCGACGCCTGCGAGCGCTCGCAGCTCACCCTGGCCCGGCCCTCCCAGCCCACCATCGAGCGCCTGAGCCAGCTCCTGCCGCCCTACGCCTCGCTCTACAACCCCATCGACATCATCGGCGACGCCAGCGCCGAGCGCTACCACGTCACCATGCAGGCCGTGGCCGAGGACGAGCGCATCCACGCCCTGCTCGTCATCCTCACCCCCACGGGCTCAGCCCAGATCGTGGAGACCGCCCGGGCCACCGTGGAGGTGGCCGCCGCCACGGACAAGCCGGTCTTCGCCTGCTTCATGGGCGGGCTGCGCGTGGAGGCCGGGCGGCGCATCCTGCTGGACGCGGGCGTGCCCTGCTACGGCTTCCCCGAGCCCGCCATCCGCGCCCTGGAGATCATGCACGGCTACAAGCTCTGGAAGGAGCGCTCCTGGCCGGTGGAGGTCTGCTTCCGGCGCGACCGGCCCCGGGCCGAACAGGTCATCGACCGGGCCCTGGACCAGGGGATCACGGAACTTTCCGGCCTGCGCGCCCAGGAGCTGGCCGCGGCCTACGAACTGCCCATGCCCCCGGCCGAGCTGGCCCGCACCAGCGACCAGGCCGTGAAGATCGCCAAGCGCCTGGGCTATCCCGTGGCCCTCAAGGTGGCCTCGCCCCAGATCAGCGAGCGCGCCGCGGCCAAGGGCGTGGCCCTGAACCTCGCCACCCCGCGCGAGGTGCGCCAGGCCTTCCTGGACATCACCTCCCGCGCCCTGCGCACCTACCAGGGGACCTACCTCACCGGCTGCCTGGTGCAGCGCATGGTCGCGGGCCGCCGCTTCGAGCTGGAGGTGGGCTTCGTGCGCGACCACCAGTACGGCGCGGTGCTGCGCTTCGGCTTCGCCGGGGCCCACGCCGAGCTCCTGGACGACTACGCCTACCGCCTGGCCCCCCTCACGGTGCAGGACGCCCAGGAGATGGTGCGCGAAATCAAGTCCTACCCGCTGCTGCGCGGGGTGCGCGGCCAGGACCCCGTGAACCTGGGCGCCATCGAGGACGTGCTGCTCACCGTCTCCCAGATGGCCACCGATTTCCCGCAGATCCAGGAGGCCGTATTCGGCCCGGTGCTGGCCGGTCCCGAGGACGCCAGCGTCATCGACGTCAAGCTCGCCATTTCCCGCGAACACAAGGCGGCCGGCAACGGCCGACAAGGAGGGTGATCCCCATGCCCGGACTCTATATCGGCGCCACCAGCGGCTACTCCGGCAAGAACATGGTCGTGCTCGGCCTGGGCCTGCACTTCAAGGGCCGGGGCCTGGGCGTGGGCTACATGAAGCCGGTGGGGGCCCTGCCCGTGGAGCGCGGGGGCAAGCTCGGGGACGAGGACGCCCAGTTCGTCCAGGGCGTGCTCGGCCTGGACCAGGACATCACCGCCATGACCCCGGTGGTGGTCACCCACGACTTCAAGGTCAAGGCCTTCACCAGCGCCTGCGAAAACCTCATGCCCTCCATCAGGACCGCCTACGACACCCTGTCCGCCGGCCGCGAACTGATGCTGGTGGCCGGGTCCGGGTCCATGTACTCGGGCAAGTACTGCGGCGTGGACGGCATCACCATCTGCGACGCCCTGGACCTCAAGTGCATCGTCATCGACCGCTTCGCCAAGGAGCTCAAGTACGACTACCTCATGGTCATGCGCGAGACCCTGGGCGAACGCATGATCGGCGCGGTGCTGAACGACGTGCCCCCGGACTTCCTGGAGGAGGTCAACGAGCAGCTCGTGCCCTTCCTGGAGAGCCGCGGGGTCAAGGTCCTGGGCGTCATCCCCTCGGACCCGGTCATGGGCACCATCACCGTGGCCGACCTGGCCGAACGCCTGAGCGGCAAGGTGGTCTCGGCCCACGGCTCGGCCAACCGCCTGGTGGAGCGCTTCCTCATCGGCACCATGCAGGTGGAGAACTTCATGACCCACTTCCGCAAGCACCGGAACTCCGCGGTCATCGTGGGCGGCGACCGCTCCGACGTGCAGCTCGTCGCCCTGGAAGGCGACTGCCCCTGCCTGATCCTCACCGGCAACCTCTACCCCAACGACATCATCCTCACCCGCTCCGAGGTCCTCAAGACCCCCATCATCGTCTGCCGCGAGGACACCTTCACCATCGCCAAGAAGATGGAGACCGTGCTGGCGCGCCACAAGCTGCGCGACAAGGTCAAGGTGGAGCAGGGCGCGCGCCTGGTGGCCGACCGCCTGGACACCGACCACATCGCCAAGGCCCTGGGACTCTAGCCCGGACCGCGGTTCGAGCCGCGCCGCCGTCATGCCCCGCTTCCGGTCCGTGCCCCGGCCCGAGGCCGTGCGCCGTCCGCTCCTCGCCCGGCTCTGGCTGCGCCCCCGCCGCCAGTACGCCATGCTCCTGGCCGCGGCCGCGACCGCCGGACTGCGCATGGTGCCCGTGGAGCTCCAGCGCCGCATCGTGGACCGCGCCATCGTGCCCGGCGACGCCCCCCTGCTGGTGCGCCTGTGCCTGATCTTCCTGGCGGCCGTGCTGGCCGCCGAGGCCATCCGCCTCTGGCTGGACCGCATGCAGGCCGCCCTGGGCGAGGACGCCGTGGCCGAACTGCGCCGGGACTTCTTCGCCCGGCTGCTCCGCCTGCCCCTGTCCTTCGCCCGGGCCAACCGCACCGGCTCCATCGTGGCCCCCATCTCCGTGGAGCTGGCCGAGGTGGGCGAATGGATCGGCCAGGCCCTCAGCGTCCCGGTCATGAACGGCCTGGGCCTCATCGGCATCGGCGTCTACCTGGCCCACCTCAACCCGCTGCTGGCCGCCCTGTCCATGCTGCTCTACCCGGCCACCCTGCTGCTCATCCCGCCCCTCCAGCGCCGGGCCAACCGCTACGACCGCGAGCGCGTCCTCACCGGCCAGGCCCTGGGCGGCAAGATCAGCGAGACCGTGTCCGGCCTGCGCGAGGTCAAGGCCCACGCCGCCGCGCCCGTGGAGGCCCGGCTCTTCGCGCGCACCGTGGAGGCCCAGCGCGCCGCCCGCCTGAGCTGGCAGTACTGGCGGCTCTCGGCCCGGACCCTCAACAACCTGGTGCTCGGGGTCAGCCCCTTCCTGGTCTTCCTGGTGGGCGGCCTGTGCACCATGCGCGGGATCATCGACCTGGGCGAGCTGGTGGCCTTCCTGGGGTCCCAGGCCCTGATCTACGGCCCCTGGCGCGACCTCATGGACTTCTACCAGAAACAACAGGACGCCGTGGTGCGCTACCGCCGCGTCCAGGAATTCTTCAACATCCCGGCCGAGCCCGACATCCCGGCCGACCCCGACGCCCCGGCCGACCCCGGCGCCTCCGACGTCCCCGACGCCCCGGCGCGCCCCGGGCCGCTCGGCCTGGCCCTGGAAGGGGTCACGGTGCTAGGCGAGGGCGGCGCGCCCATCCTCCAGGACGTCACCCTGGCCGTGCCCCCGGGGGCGCGGCTGGTGCTGGTGGGCCCCTCGGGCGGGGGCAAGAGCACCCTGGCCGCCTGCCTGGCCGGGGTCATCCGCCCCACGCGCGGCCGGGCCCGGCTGGACGGCCGGGATACCGCCGCCCTCTCCCGCCGCGACCTGGCCCGGAGCGTGGGCTTCCTGGGCCAGACCCCGTACATCTTCGATGGCGCGGTGCGCGACACCCTGCTCTACCCGCGCAACGCGGTCCTGGGCCGGGACGGCGCGCCCCCGCCCCCGCCCCCGCGCGACGACATGGTCCTGGCCCTGCAACGCGCCGGGGCCTACCTGGACGTCCTGCTCCTGGGCCTGGACGTGACCCTGGACCAGACCGCCCACCCGGAACT